>NZ_JAPZSO010000025.1:0-78630 GCF_027531715.1 Microcystis sp. LE19-8.1F
GGCTTGTAAACAGGCCTGATAGAATGATGGTAACATATTGAAATTTTGGGTGGTTGTCTCAACCACTCTATTTCTTTTGGGTTCATTTGGCTAGAGTCTTTATCTTGATTACCTTTGAACCCCTTTGTCACCCCTTGAGAATTTTGTCCGTGACTTTCGCGATAAAAAGATAACGGTTAAAGAGTTTCTGCGCGGACCGGCCAGGAATATGGGCAGCAGCCCGGAAGAGATGGAAGACATTCTTGAGCAACTTCTGGAGCAACTTCGCAGAATCAGCCGTTGAAGAGAGAACGCCAATATTTAGGGTATGCTGAATAAATGTGAAATATAGACGAGGTAAGGGTTTTAGGGTTCTGTTTTGCTCTCACAGGTGCAAGATTTTGAGAGAATCGTCGTTCAAAACCTTGCGTCTTCATCGGCCCGTGTCCTGTAGGGGCGAAGCATTCGGGCAATAACCTATCGGTGAAACCGTAGATTTTCTATCCGAATGCTTCGCCCCTACTTTTTCAGCAAGTCCTATTCAATTTAAGATTATGAGTAATCGCCGTTGCACCTATTAACAGACAGTGATTTTTGATCTGCACTAGAGTGTTGCTATCACCTTTGACAAAATCACTAATCGTACAAGTATCGAGCAAAACCAGCACTAAATCACCTCATCTTCTCTAGGTGGGGAAAGTTCCTCTCTATAAGCTTCAAAAATAATACCATCACTTACCCCTTGAAAATTAAGGATAGTTGACGACCATTGAGACTGTTCTTTTGTGGTAATTAAAAGCTGTATTGCTTCTCGAATCAAAGCATTCTGGGATTTGCCTGTAGAGTGAGATAAAGCCTGTAGTTGCTGACTTAATTCATCTTCCAGATAAAGATTGAAGTTCATAACTTAAACAAATATCAATTAACTTTATTATAACAGGATAACTTCTTTCTTTTCTGGGCTGAGATATTTATCAGCGTTTACTATGCTAATAGCAAACTGACCAGCTTTTTGAGCAACTTTACTACCCATAATATCACACCACCTTCCCAACTGATAACCGATAACTCTTTCATTGTCTTAATAAAATTTAACATTAACGCCATTTTCTCAAAAAAATCGACCCGCCTAAGAGCGGGAAAGAAAGGAAAAGAGAAAAAATAGGGAATAAGGGTAAAAAGGGAAAAAAGAGAAAAAGGGCTACAAAGTCCTCCCAGCACCGCACACCACCCGAAAACCGTTGCCGTAGTAGGCGCGGCGGTTGAGGTTGTTGCGGCAAGCGGAACGGCAGTAAAATGGATTGAGGTACCAAGAACCGCCCCGCAGAGAAGAATGATTATCATACCCATTTTCTGTCCAGACACTGCCATCCCTCGGCGCACCGTCATAGTTATTGTGCCAGGTATCGGCGCACCATTCCCAGACATTGCCGTGCATATCGTACAGTCCGAAGGCATTGGGGGAAAATTGTCCCACAGGAGTCGTTTCTTCTCGATATTCTCCTTTGGGTTCATCGGCGTAGGTTTCGCTGGCATTGTAGTTGGCCAATTTCCCCGTAATGGTTTCCCCAAAGTAAAATGGGGTGGTGGTTCCGGCACGACAAGCGTATTCCCATTCCGCTTCACTCGGTAGTCGGTATTCCCGAACCGTTAGTTTCGATAATCTCGCACAGAATTCGATCGCATCGTACCAGTTGACTTGTTCCACGGGTCTATCCCAGCGCGTGGGCGATCCCCCCCTAGCCCCCCCTTCAAAAGGGGGGGAATCGGAAGCCCCCCTTTTTAAGGGGGGTTTGGGGGGATCTTTAAAGTAGGAAGGATCAGGATCAAGGTCTTTTTCTACTTTTAAATCGGTGCGAGAGGCAACTGCTCTCCACTGGGCCTGGGTGACGGGATATTTACCCATGAAAAAGGGGGGGACAGTTACTTGATGTTGAGGACGTTCATCATCAAAACTATCTTTCTCATTTGCTGGTGAACCCATCGTGAAAGTTCCCCCCAGTATGGCAATCATTTCTAGGGTGATGTCGTTGCCCAAATCTTGGGTGAAATATGAGGCTTCAGCCTTTTCTCGTTCGACTTCCTGACCTTTGGCATTTACTTTTACCACATCAAATGTCATTGTGTTGATTTCCCCTAAATGTTATTTCACTTGCTTTTAACCAAACATTCTAACTCCACTATCTTTCCCTCGACATCAAGCCACTACAGTGGCACCCCTGAGATAATCTTCTAGTTGGCGACCATTATCGTGACTGAGATTGCCTAGAGGTAAAGTTTCGACGCTAAAAGCCCTCACCTCGCTAACTTCTAATGTATCTTTGATCTGAAAATTCCCCGCAGCCGTCACTTCAATTAAAACTGAAATGGAGTGAATGCGCGGATCACGCTCAAAAGAGGAATAAACCCCGACTAAACGCCCTAAACTGACTAAATTTAATCCCGTTTCCTCTTTTAATTCCCTTTGAGCAGTATTAAAAATATCTTCCCCCCAATCGATCATTCCCCCCGGTAAGGCCCATTTGCCGGTGTCTCTGCGTCGGATTAAAACAATTGTACCATCAGCAAGCAGCGGAATTATTGTCACCCCAGTTACAGGATGACGAAAGATAATTCCCATCACACTTTTAATAAAATGCCAAACACGACCCATATATAAGCTGTTCGTAATTTAAATTGCTTGTTGAGACGAGGCAAAAGGCAAAAGGCAAAAGGCAACAGTAAAAGGATTGGGGGAGGTTCGGCTAATTGTCAGAAGAAAGAGGTTTCCTTCCCTACACCCCACACCCCACACCCTACACCCTCTTTCAAGTTAGGACTTTTGCCTATTGCCTATTGCCTAACACCTATCCCCCAACCCCCAACAATATCAATCATGATCGAGAATGGCTTTAGCTTGAATTAAAGCCGATCGCACTTGTTCAAAACCTGTGCCACCATAGCTATTACGGGCCGCTACCACCTGACGAGGAGCGATCGCGTCGTAGATATCGGCCTGAAAAGCCGGATGTAATTCTTGCCATTCCGTCAGGGTTAAATCTTTCAATAACTTACCCGCTGCCAAACTGCTTTTAACGACTTTCCCGACTAAATTATAAGCTTCTCGGAAGGGAATTCCCTTACTGGCTAAATAATCCGCCACATCCGTCGCATTAGAAAAATCTTCCGCAACTGCGTTAGCTAATCGGTCGGTTTTAAATTGAATCCCGGTGGCTAAAAGTACCGTCATCGCTTGCAAACAAATCCGCACGGTTTTAACGCCATCAAATAACGCTTCCTTGTCCTCCTGCAAGTCTTTGTTATAGGCTAGGGGTAAACCCTTCATTAAGGTCAATAACGCTTGTAAATGCCCAAAAACCCGCCCTGTTTTGCCGCGCACCAATTCGGGAACGTCGGGATTTTTTTTCTGGGGCATAATGCTAGATCCGGTGGCACAACTATCGGTGAGAGTGATAAAACTAAATTCTTGGGAAGACCAGAGAATTATTTCTTCGCTCAAACGGCTCAGGTGGACCATAATCAGACTAGCGGCCGTCATAAATTCAATGGCAAAATCTCGATCGCTGACTCCATCGAGACTATTGTTATACACCTGCTCAAAATCGAGTAAATTGGCACTGTAATGACGATCGATCGGAAAAGTCGTCCCGGCTAAGGCCCCACATCCTAGGGGCGAAATATTAGTCCTGGCGCGAATTTCCCCTAATCTTTGGTGATCCCGTTCGGCCATTTGAAAATAAGCTAGGAGATGATGGGCTAAACTAATCGGTTGAGCGCGCTGTAGGTGGGTATAACCGGGGATCAGGGTTTCCAGATGGTTTTCAGCGTGATTGACTAAAGCTTGCTGAAAATTGCGAATTTCTTGCCTAATATCATCGATTTGTTGTCTAAGATACAGACGTATATCCGTTCCTACCTGATCGTTTCGTGAACGGGCCGTGTGTAGTTTTTTGCCCACATCTCCCACGATCTCGGTTAAACGACGTTCCACGGCAAAATGCACGTCCTCTTGATCGATGCCGGGGTTAAAGTTGCCGGTGCGATATTCTTGACGAATTTGTTCCAATCCAGAGACGAGACTATCTGCTTCTTCGGGGCTGATAATACCCGTATAGGCGAGCATTTTAGCGTGAGCGATCGATCCGGTGAGATCATACTCGATTAATTCGATATCAAAGCCAATACTGGCGTTAAATTCTACGATCGTAGGATGGAGACTACCTTCAAAGCGATCGCTCCAAGTTTTCTTTGCTGTCACTGTTTTCGTTAGATTATTGTGTATAAAGTTAACCAAAATATGCTGGACAATTTTGGGGAATAATCCGCTGCTGATAGCATTACCGCTTCAGGTTAGAAAAATCTCCAACTCTACAAGCATAAGAATAGCAAGAATTGCTCACTCTGGCTGAATGCTGATAGGCGAAAAGCTAATAAGAAGTAAAACCTCGAAACATATAACCGGCAATGAAACCGATTACTAAAGCCCATGCTTGCCCAGTTTTGACGAAATTTGAGAAGGCTTTCTGGACATTGCCGATGATATCCACGTCTTGCTCCGAAATAGTCATCAAGACATTGGTGAGAGGCGAAAAGTCGATCGAGACAGATAGATGATGCAAGGTGTCGATCACGATGGCATTCCTCAAAGGCGAAAATCTACAAAACAAGTTAACACAAAGAGGAGGTCACTTTCAAGATGATTGAGATTGCTGGTAATAGGCTAATAGTAAATTGCCCGCTTTTTCTAAATCTTGCCCAAAGGCGATAATTCCTTCCTCATGACCACTCATCACTAAAATTTGTTGCTCCTCTAGACGATCTTCTTGACATAAACGGATAATTTCTGCGGCCATTTCTGGGGTTCCATAGGCAATATTTTCTTGAGTAGTCGGCACTCGATACATCAAATTTTGCCACAGGGGTCGATGATGAATATGAATCACCCCATTAATCTGGGGATTCGCTTCATAAATTGCTCCATGAGTTAAGGTTTCTGAAGAAGCGGCAATTGTTCCCCGACAAGTGACCCGATTTTCTCTCCAATCGTAGTCTATAACTGTGGTGTAATGGGATTCATTTAATACTGGAATTCCTCCAGTGTTAGTGCCAGAAATAATAATTTCTTTGTCTATTTTTCCTCGTTTACTCACATTCCCAAAACCGATTCCGTTATCGTATTGACCGATTAATCCCAGTTGATAGAGCCGATTGCGCCAATAATTTAATTCTGCAATCTCTGAGCTTACTAAGGGACGGTCAGGAATCCAAGTACAATTATATTTAACGTAACCTTCATCAATCATAGATTTTTTGAAAATATTCGGGATAATTTTGACAAACTTTCTGCACAAAGTCCTGGAGAGGATAGGAAATATTAGTGATATAATTATTTTTGATAACTTGGGAAAATAGGGGTAAAACTTCCGTGTCTAAGGCGGGTTTAAATAAGTCCATCGGCAGGATTAAATCGGAACCTTCCCGCACATCAATTGTCTCAAAATTATCGGACACAATTAACCAAAGAGGACGCACCCAAAGAGCCGAACGACTTTCGATCACCTGAATTACTTCTCCGTATAAAGTTCGATTTTTGCAGAATAAACTAACAATTTGATGGGGAGTAAATGTGTTCATAGACTCTCATACATGGCAATTAGATTGGGTAAATAATTAAGTTTTCATGGATAAAAAAGCAGAGAAATTAGCTGAATGTTGACCAGCTTTTTTTAGTGATCACTGAAGCAGAAACCCTTAACTAAAATCCGGTCATCATCAACATTCCCATCGATAGCAGAAATTTTCCTTTTTGCGAGAAGTATATCCCATTTTGACATAGATTGTAATCAACTGACAAATTACTTAAAATAATTTAATCTTTTTTTCCAAAAAAATTGTTAAAAACTTGACATAAATACTAATTTACCCATATTTGAATGATCCTAATTAGGCGTAGGAAATGAGAGAAAATGAATGTATTAGGAGAGACAAGATTTGAGCAGGGAGTAATTAATATGTCCCTGAGCAATATGTGCGATCAAGATAGCTATGTAGGTCAAGAACTAGGCAAAGTTTACCACGATTATCAAGAAGAACACGAAGAAGCGATCGGCAACCCTTGACAGGACTCCTATCAATTTACCATATACGTTCCCCATCCCAATCAGCAAGAGGAAGAAATCAGCCTAGAAGAAGGTTTAGGTTGCAGTTACAATCTGGAAGTGAAGCCCATTATCAAGAGAAGTCAAATTCCCTATAAAATTCCTGAAGGGGGTCATTTTGTTGTCGTGCTTAAACAGGTAAAATTAGCAGGATAATTTCAAATTGCCGTCCCAGGAATATTTATCTGTCCTTGAGGAATGCTCAATCTTGATATTATCGTCGATCTGGATGAGAATCAATACCAACCACTGGTGATCAAACATCCAATTATCCGCGATTATACTAGGGATTGGGAAAACAAATTATTAAGGTTTCTCAAACAGGAAATTCCTGGGCAAGAATTACCCAATGTCGTTAATTATGTGGACTGTTCTTTTAACCCAGATTATCTTCGTACCCACTGGAGGGAAGTCTATCTAGGGTCTGCTGAAAAAGTTTTTCCTGGGGGCAGGGTGTGGCCCCCCCAACCCCCCCGACATCGGGGGGGCAGGGGGGGTGTGGGCTTCGGCCGTGAGCTCAGCGTTCGACAAAAGCTCACGCCGAGGTCCGAACGGGTGTGGGGTTTTACCGGTTTTGAGGTGGCCAATTACCTAATTTTCAGGGAAAAAGTCCCGGAATTTTCCCCCTGATCACTCCCATGCCCGGTACTTTTTGATTGACAAAAAGTCTAAAAGTCTTACCCAACAAGGTTTTTAGATTTATTCAGCCAAGTCTATCTAGGTGTCAGGGGATTTAGTGGTTTTTAAGGCATTTGCTAGGGATTCGATGAGGGATTCGGTAGTAGTGGTGAGCCGTCTTGCTTATCCGGTAAAGGTAGCGGGATTGGCGAAAGATCAAACCGCAGCAGAAAAAAGGCTCACATCCGCTCAGTGATAACTGCTCACTGTTAATCTGGGGATTACCTAATGTTTACCTTGATACAGTAAAGTGGGGTTAAAATTGTTAGCCCTTCACCCAGGAGAACTTTGATCATGTTGCTCACCTATAATCCCAACTCCTCACCCTTCCGAGAAGACTATAGCGAGAGTCGTCGGCTCCATTTTTATGATCGCGGGGAAAATATTCCTCTGGTGGTTGATGGAGTCTGGCAAGTTTATCGGGGTATGGCGCAACTAAGTCAAGTATCTGAGAGTGGAGAGGAAATTTTACTAGGCTGGGTTCATTCATCCCACTTTTTCGGCTTAAATTTGACCCATCTAGAATCCTATCACGCCAGAGCCTTGTCGGAACTGTACCTAAAATGGTACACGAGCGCCGAAGTGGAAAATTCGGCGGAATTAACCAGGATGATGTTAAATCAAATGATCCGTCGTCAACAACAAACGGAATCGCTCCTTGCAATCGCAGGACTCAAACGAGTGGAGGAACGTCTCCAGCAGTTACTACAGTTATTAAAGCGGGAGATGGGAGAACCAATCGCCCAAGGCAGTCGTTTAAAGATACGTTTAACCCATCAAAATCTCGCCAATGCTATCGGTACCACCAGGGTAACGATAACGCGTTTATTAGGGGAATTTCAGCGTCAGGGAGCGGTGAGTCTCGATTGCGCTCGCCATTTAATCATTCACGATTAAGTCAGACCCCACCATAATAGACTCCCCGCGGCGGTCGATTAATTGCCAAGCTAATTTAGCGGCCCCCACCATCCCGGCGCGATTACCTAACTCGGCCGTTAATACCTCTAATCCTTCTCTGGAACTAGGTAAAACCCGTCTTTCGATTTCTGTGAGCAGAGAGGGAAAGAAAAACTTAGCACTGGCGCTAATGCCGCCGCCGATAATTACCGCCTCTGGGGTGAGAACATAGAGTAAACTGGCGATACCAGCCCCCAGTAAACAACCGTAACCCTGCCAGAATTCTAAAGCCTCTCGATCGCCTTTTTCGGCCAATTCTGCCAATTGCTTCGGTTCTTTGCCAGTCATCCGGCGAATAGCTTGCAGGGAGGCGTATTGTTCTAAGGAACCCTGATTACCGCTATTGCACAATGGACCGTCAAAATTGAGGGTTATTAAGCCTAATTCTGCGGCTGTTCCCTTGCTGCCCACAAATAAGTTACCATCGAGGATAATTGCCCCTCCTACTCCCGTTCCCAAGGTCAACAGGATCAAGTTTTGAAAGCGTTTGCCCGCTCCTAACCAAGCTTCCCCTAAACCGGCACAATTGGCATCATTGGCTAAAATTGTCGGCATTCCCGTACTTTCTTCTAACCAATCGGCGAGGGGAATATCCCGCCATCCTGCCAAATTAATCGCTATTTTGGCAATTCTTCCCTGAGCATCCGCCGGCCCTGGCGTTCCCACACCGAGCGCTTGACAACTTTTATCTAAATTTACTTGACAAATGCCTTGATGTATGGTATCTGCGACTTCTTTGGGTGTAGCGGGTTGGGGAGTGGGCAAGGTGAGAGATTCGAGACAATTGCCCTCTTGGTCAAACTTACCAATTTTAATAGCGGTTCCACCTAAATCGACACCTATGACTGTTTTCACCATCGGGCTTTCCTTGTTACTCTGGGAATAGCTAGGTTTATTATCACTCTTTTTGGCGGTTTTTTGGCTCTCTTGGGGTTATGGTGATCAGCTGATCTGATCGAAGAAAGGGCGTACGCTATACGCCCCTACCACTCCTCCAATATACAAGGGGCGCAACGTGGTCAGTGAGTTGATCGAACTGCCTGCGCCCATAATCTAACATAATGAACATTTTTCACCCAATGTCCAAGAGAGCCGTTTTTTTTGGGTTAATATCGAGATAACTACAAGGAGGCAGCAGATGATCACCACTACTTCCACTCTCTACGATAGCGATTATCAACTTTGGTTAGAAAACACTATCAACCAATTGCGTCGGGGGGATTTTCAAGCGGTAGATTGGCCGAATTTATTAGAGGAGTTAGCAGATTTGGTTAAAAGTGAACGACGAGCATTAGAATGTTTATTAACTCGACTTTTAGAACATTTACTGAAGTTAACTTACTGGCAATCCCAACGGGATTATAATCAAGCTGGATGGAAAGGGGAAATTAGAACCTTTCGGAAACAAATCAAGAAATTACTGAGAGATAGTCCCAGTCTCAAACCCTATTTATCCGAGATACTTGAGGAATGTTACACCGATGCCCGGGAGATAATTATTGATATAACTGGATTAGATGCCAGTATTTTCCCTGGGGAAGTGTTAGCTAGTCTAGAGGAGATTCTCGCTGAAAATTGGCTGCCGGATTGGGAAGCTATCGGCAATGATTCTGAAAAGTGCAATTAAGGAGTAAAAAATCATGAATATTACTATTTCAAATCTCTACGATAGCGATTATCAACTTTGGTTGGAAAACACTATCAATCAATTGCGTCGGGGTGATTTTCAAGCGGTAGATTGGCAGAATTTATTAGAGGAGTTAGCAGATTTGGGGAAAAATAATCGACGAGCATTAGAAAGTTTATTAACTCGACTTTTAGAACATTTACTGAAGTTAACTTACTGGCAATCCCAACGGGATTATAATCAAGCTGGATGGAAAAAAGAAATTAGAAATTTTCGGATTCAGATCAAAAAAATTCTCAAAGATAGTCCCAGTTTAAAGTCCTATTTAAGGGAAATTTTGCAGGAATGTTATCTCGATGCTCGCCATCTGCTTATTGACGAAACCGAATTAGATGCCAGTATTTTCCCTCTGGAAGTGTTAGCTAATCTAGAGGAGATTCTCGATGAAAATTGGCTGCCGGATTTTCGGGAGACATAAACAGCGATAAATCTTCCCAAGCAAACTAAAGATTAGCTTCACCTACCCGGTTTACAAACATTATAATCTTCGTGAGAGATGACCGCTTCCGGGACGAGGAGATTGCCGTAGTCGCGACAGATGAGGCGATAATTGCGGGTAACGGGGATACTGATAATAAAGCGATCGTGTCGCAATCGTTTACCATGGAAATCTCGATAATTGCGGTGATTTTGCAATCCTTGCAGGATTTCCCTAGCTTTAAGTACCACATTTTTCGGTAATTCCCGCAGATCGATCGGATCTTGGGAAAAAGTGGCTTCCCAGGCATTTTTTTGACGTTTTCTTTCTTCCCAAGCGGCATCTAGTTCAGCGCAATGATGGCAGACTTGGCCATAACCCTTGTGACCACAGGGAAACTTCTTCTTTCTTCTGGACATAATACCATCTGTCTGTAAGGCTGTGAGAGACTATTCAAGAGCGGTAAAGCTTGCTTCACTTTTGGCAGATGGAGAAGAAAGTCTTTACCTAGCGATTATCTATACTTACCAGCATACAGGGATCGATACCTCGTTTGGCCATTGACCAGCAAGAAAGTTTATCTTCGTTAGTTGAGGCTGCTGTCCCGACAAGACTAAGGCTGCTTAAGTACCTAAGCAAAATTAATTACACATATCTAACCACCTCTTGCCTTTTGCCTTTTGCCTTTTGCCTTTCTTCACTAGGAAATTTATTTTGCACGACTACTTAGAATAATTCCCATTCTTGGGTTCTTAAACGTTTGAGAATGGCCAAACGGCTACTAAAATAATTAGCACAGAGACGACTATAATCGGTTAAACGCAGATTATTTAAGCTAATTGACCAAGACCAAATATAGGCCGCTTGGGTGAGATACTGAAGACAAGATAATTCACCATCGGTTAAAGGCACTGTTTCATCGTAGCCTTGGATAAAACCGTGGCGAACCCGGCGATTTAAGCCGGATTGTAGGGAAACTTGCAGAAATTTAGCGATATCAAAAACTCGCCAACCATAACCGCACTGATCGAAATCAAATAGGGTCATCTGATTATCAGGCGTGATATGTACATTACCACTATGAGGATCGCCCCAACAAATGCTCCAATAGGGAGATTCTGTCGGTAATTTAGCGGTTTCTTCCTCTATTTCCCCAATGGTTTCTAAAACACAGTCTAGGTCCCTCGGTCGTTGGTGCAGAAAAGGTGCGATAATTTGCAGGGAATCGTCGAGAAGATATTTGAGGTTGAGGGGATGACGATAGGCTAGGGGTTGAAAATCTGCTGTCACCCGATGTAAATTAGCCACGATCGCCCCTAAATGATAGGCTTGTTCTATATCTATATCCCCAATAGCAATTCCTCCCGGGGCATAGGGAAAGAGGACGGCGTAACGTTTCCCTTCCGGGGCATTAATTTCTACCGATAAATCACCGTTTTTGGTGCGAATTGGGGCGGCGACGGGAACCTGAGAGCGATCGAGATAATCTAATAATTCTAACTCGAAGTCGATTTCCATTTTGCTGCGCCAATGGCAGTGAGACACGCGCAAAATGTAGGGAGTTGTCAGGGTTTCGAGGAGATACACATCACTTAAACCCCGATGCCAAAATTGACAATTTTTCGGTACATCAATCTCGTAACGAGAAAAAACTAAATCTGCTAGGGCCGCAGGAGCAAGAGTCGAGTAGAATGCGGGAAAAGTTCGTTCTCCAGTCTGAAAATTAGCAGCGGGAGAATCAGAAAGCAGTAAATTGAGCGAAGCCAGAAAAGTCGTCACGGTTCCCTCCCGATGCAAGTATGGACAACGCTCGCATCATTCTATTTTATAGGCCACATATATTACAAATTGGTTCGAGCGCTCCGTATATTTTGCTACATTCCTCTGTAAGTTATCAGATTTGAGTTTTAAGCACCCACAGCAGTTATCTGAATGGTGAGATAGGAAGTTTTCGTTTTGGGGAGTCGGTCGTTAATACCAAATTAGGTTACACTTCATCTTTATGAGAAAGGCTGTACTAAAGTTGTTGATTCTTCCTGACTGAGATGACGTAGTTTATCCCGAAAATAGCCAAAGCTGGGCGATCGATTAATATCCACATTCATCTGAGGAGAAATATTTTCTGCCCAGACTGTTTTCTCTTGACCCACAGAAGCTCCACCTAACTTAGATAATTGTTTCGCTCCACCTTTATATACAGCATCTGCCAGTTTTTCCCAAGTACCACAGATACTATCATTAATATAGGAATCCAAGATAGCACTTTTGGCCTGGGGATAAGCAATTTTTATGGCATTAATATCACCTAAATACCAAGCTTCTCCTTCTTCAATAGCAATACAGAAGTAAATTTGGGATTGGATAGCAGATTTTTCCAGACAATTGCTTAATTCCTGTCGAAATTCCCGAAAACATCGATTATCCAGATCGCAAACCACGCTCAGTACAGCAGCATAATTATCAGGGTAACTAGAAAAAGTTTTATCATATCCTTGAATCAGTTTAGGTAGTCGCTCAAGAAGAATCCGTTTACTAGGATCGGAAACAGACTGTAAGTCTCTGGGAATATGACCACTGCCTTTATAGGAATGAACCCTAAATGTATGACCTGCATTCATGTCAATAATCCTAGGAATCAGAATATCAAGTGCTTTTTTTCTCGACAAATCCTCGACCAAAATTTCAAAGTGCCTGACCTTATCTCTCATCTAAGTAATCACTATACCAAAGACTACCAAGGGGCAATCCTTCTGAGACGAGATTCTTGATTAAGGGATTGTCACTGGCCCGTTTAATCCGAGAAAAACCATCATCACCTTTTTCCAGAATCCAAACTTCTTCCGGCTGGAGAGCATCAACAAAATAAGGTTGATGAGTGGTGATAAAAATTTGAGAACGTCCTCTCTGTCCTGTGGCGTGTTTTCTAAATTCTTGAGCCAAGGTTTCTAATAGTTTATGGTATAAGCCGTTTTCTGGCTCTTCAATACAGATAAATGGCGGTGGAGAAGGGTCTTCTAACAGTAAGAGATAGGCGAATACTTTTAAAGTACCATCGGACATTTGCTGTACATAAAATGGGTCTTGGAATCCCCGATCATTAAATTTTAATAGTAGTCGATTATCGGGACTTTTTTCGGTACTAATTTTTTCTATACCCGGTATCTTACGAGAAATACTATTAAGTATATTCTGAAATTTCTTGGAATGCTCTCTTTCCATAAACTGCACCACATTACCGAGATTATCTCCATGGATATTCAGATGTTTCTGGGGTCCGGCTAGGGGCAAACTTCTGGCCGCATCGGGAGTAAAATAGCTGAGATACCATCCCTCAATAAATCTCCGAAATAGGGAAATTCTCGGATGCTGTTTGAGAGAACCTAACGTAGCAATTCCTAGTTTGCGCTTATCATTCAGTTCCACTAACTCGGTTTCCTTGCTTTCCTCATCAGCTTCTCGTTGAATTTTTTCTATTAACTTAAGTAAATCAAAATGGTCTTGACCTTCTTCTACTTGTTTCCCTTCTTCTTCTCCTTTCCAGACGATTCCTTTCCCTTCATCGAGGATTAAAAATGAAAAAGGCCATCCGGTCTTTTGACCTTTTCTTCTCTGTCTGAGTCTTTCTTTTTTTACATAAGGTCTATTATCGGTATCTAGATCAATAGCTAATTCATAGGTAATTGGTCGGGAATTGTAATCTTCTTTGTAATAAATCTGAAATTCAATGCTTCCTTCCTGACCCTGGGAACGAAGACGCTCAAACCCACCCCGACCTCGCGCATCACAAGCTTCTTCTACTCCTCCTTTAAGACAATCAGATAAAAAACCGAAGGCATCAAAAAGTGTGCTTTTTCCCACACCATTTTTGCCGATAACGGCCGTCATCGGTGTCAGAGAATCTCGATTTTGAGTGTTCCATAACTTGCCCAGAGTTATATCCTTGAGCGCTCGATAATTTTTAATCCTCAATCCCTCAATTCCGGCCATTATTTAGTCCCGTTTCTCATTACTAAAGTAATTTGAGCAATTTCTCCCCGGAGAATATATAGTATAGACTGATTCTAGAGCGGTTATTAATAGAGTTCTTGCCTAATTAATTTTTGAGAGTTCAAAAATGAGAAAAATAGGCATAAAATTGCATAAAATCCTTAGATAGAGCATTTAATTGATTAATGCTCATTCTTAATTCTCCTGACTACTGACTACTGGCTACTGACTCCTCACCTAAGGTCAGATTTTTGATTTTTACAAGAGGTCTAATTACTGACCCGATTCGATCGCTCCTTCGGCCTCATGGACAATTGCCCTCAATCGATCTAAAGTTTTCTGGTCCACCTGCGTCCATAATCCCCGTTGTTGAGCCTCTAATAATCTTTCGGCCATATCTCGCAATGCCCAGGGGTTTTTCTCCTGAATAAATTGTTGTACCTTGTGGTCAAATAAATAAGCTTCGGCTACCCCCTGATAAATAAAATCCTCCACCAGATGAGTAGTGGCAGAGTAGGCAAAAATATAATCTACGGTCGCGGCCATCTCGAAAGCGCCTTTATAGCCGTGTCGCATCACTCCCGCTATCCATTTGGGGTTAACCACTCGCGAACGATATACCCGGCGAATTTCTTCCTCTAGGCTTCTGATGCGGGGATTTTCCGGACGGGAATGATCACCAAAATAGGTGACGGGATTTTTGCCGGTTAATGCCCGGACACTGGCAGTTAAGCCGCCTTGAAATTGATAGTAGTCATCGGAGTCGAAAATGTCGTGTTCCCGATTGTCCTGATTGTGCAGTACTATCTCTAATTCTTGCAGTCTATTTCTCAATACTTCCGGTAAAGAATGGGCAGTTCCTTGACTATTATATGCATAACAACTCCAGTTAATATAAGCATTAGCTAAGTCTTGATCATTTTGCCAGTTTTGTGACTCGATTAACCCCTGTAAACCGGCCCCGTAAGCACCCGGTTTGCAGCCAAAGATTCTGGCAGTAGCTCTCAGTTTCGCCTCCTTTTCTCCTAAGCCCTGACTTAGCCAAAACTCCCTCTCTGTCTTCACTTTCGCCGCTAAAGGATTAATTTTTTCCTCTTCCTCTTGACAAGCTACCGCATTTATGCAAGAATTAAGAAGATGTAGTATGCTGGGGAAACTGTCCCTAAAAAAGCCCGATACCCGAACAGTCACATCAATACGAGGACGGCCTAAGCTAGACGGGGTAAGGATTTCAAACCCGACCACCCGACGGAAAAAACCATCCCAAAGGGGACGAATTCCCAGTAAAGCCATGGCTTCGGCCACATCTTCGCCACTATTTCTCATCGTCGAAGTTCCCCAGATAGAAATCGCCAAAGTGCGGGGATATTCGCCATTTTCTTGGGTATAACGTTCAATTAGTGCCTCTGCGGCCTTTCTTCCCACTTCCCACGCGGTTTCTGTGGGGATTGCGCGGGTATCGACAGAATAGAAATTTCTGCCGGTGGGGAGAACATCGGGACGGCCGCGGGTAGGAGCGCCGGAAGCACCACTGGGGACGTATTGGCCAGCGAGACCTTTTAAGAGATAGGTAAGTTCATCGGGGGTTTGTTTTAAAGCAGGAATTAACTGATTTTCTAGCCAAACCAATTCTTTTGCCGTATTTTCGCCTAGAGGTTCAATTTTCTGGCTAATTAAATCCTGAGCGAGACTTTCCAGATAGGTAGTAGTATCGTTATATTCCGTCAGGGGGTCGCAGTCGAGATGGAGGTCAAGGGCAAGGGAACGGGTTAAACCGGGGCGGTCGGGACTGGGAGAACGGGCGATCGATTGGATTAAATCAATTAACTGCTGACCCTGGGGACATTGACCGAAGATATGTAAACCGTCGCGGATTTGTGCTTCCTTGAGTTCACAGAGATAACCATCCACGAGGGTGAGAAATTGACTAAAGGAAGTGCTGGTCGCAACGCGCTCGCTACGCGAGATCGTGCCTAGCTCTCGATCGAGATTAGTTTTCGCCACCAGATCGTTAATCCGCTTGCGAATCAGAGCTAAACGAGAAGGATCAAGAGATTCTGCCTGATAATATTCATCGATGAGAGACTCTAACTTTTCCCAATCCCCATACAATTCCGCTCGCGTCATTGGGGGAGTGAGATGGTCGATGATAACAGCTTGGGAACGTCTTTTAGCGCTGGAACCTTCTCCGGGGTCATTGACAATAAACGGATAGAAATTCGGCAGCGACGAGAAAGCGATTTCGGGATAACAATGGGGAGAAAGAGCGAGACTCTTTCCGGGTAGCCATTCTAAATTGCCGTGTTTACCGAGATTAATTACAGCAGTGACTTGGAATTCCTGTCGCAACCAATGGTAAAAAGCGAGATAGCTGTGGGTAGGTTCGAGGTCGGGGGAATGATAATTAAGAGTCGGGTCAAGGTCATAACCGCGAGAAGGTTGAATACCGATAAAGACATTACCTAACTGGATGCCGGGGATAGGAAAATCCTTGTCTGGATGTCCCCAACGGTCAAGCAGAGCGCTTTGATTATCGGGGGGAAGGGAGGAGAAATAATCTAGATATGCTTCTAGGGAGAGAGATTGATAGATAGGTTTTAATTCCCTTGTCTCCAGGTCATTAGTGATACCGGAAATAAGCAATCGCATTAATTCATCGCTATGGTCGGGGAGGTCGGTGAGGGTATAACCTTGGGTTTGTAATGCGCGAAGAATTTCCAGACCACTAGCGGGAGTATCTAAACCGACTCCGTTAGCGATACGACCATCCTTATTGGGATAGTTGGGGAAAATGAGAGCAATTTTTTTCTGGGAGTTGGGAAGGGAGGAGAGTTGACAATAGTTTGCGGTTAAATCAGCGACAAAATCAACCCGGTGGGGGAGGGGTTGATAGATAACTATTTCCGTTTCTAGTTTGGGATGTCGGGTGAGGACAGATTTAAAGGAAATAGCGCGGGTGATAATTTTGCCATCCATTTCTGGTAAAGCGATATTCATGGCCACATCCCGGGGGGAAAGACCTTGATAACCCTGTTGATAAGCTTCTAAACTGCTGCTGCTGAGGATAACTTGGAAGATGGGTTTATTGAGGGACTGCCAGAAGTGATGATTTTGTTTGTCTTCCGGTCGTTGGATAGAGAAGCTAGTGGTGTCGAGAATTAGGTCTGGGGGATGGTGGGAAAAGAGGGTTAATAGTTCCTCTTGCACTTCAATTTCCCGGAGAGAGGAGAGAAAGATGGGGACAGTTTCCATATTTCTTTGGGTGAAAGCGCTGATTAAAGCATCGATAGCTTTGGTATTACCCGCGAGATAATGGGAACGATAGAAAAGTATCCAAGTCCGTGCTTGGGGTTGGGATAGGGTTATCTGGGAATAGATTCCCAACCGAGGGACAACCTGAGGAGGAGAGGGAGGATAGTCGAGATGGAGACAGGTATGCGCGATAAATTTAGCAGCATTAATCCAGTTATCTATCCCTGCTTCCGTGAAATAGCACCATAACTGGTTAACAGTAGTCAGGGAAGCAGTGGAATGACTCATCAACTCTAAATCCGGTTTATCCTCTCCCGGGAGGACAAATAAAGTCGCACCGGTTTCCTCGACAATTTCCTTAACTACTTCCAACCCGTAGGACCAACTCCCCCGTCCCCCCAATAAGCGAAGAATAATCACCCTTGCTTGGGATAGTACCTTGTCCCCATAGTTATCGATACTGTATTGCTGCTGTAACTGGGATAAATTGAGGGCGCGAATTGCGGGAAAATTATCCGGTAGATGGTCGATAGCTGCCGCTAGAGTTTGAATATCGGTATCAGCCATGGTGAGGAGAACAATCGGGGCCGGATTTTGGTCAATAATAATCACCCCTTCGGTATCTGCTGTCCAACCACCCGCTTGGGGAGCAATTCGGTGCATAAGTTTTGAGAGTCAGGTTAAATAATGATTAGGTTTTGAGAATCAGGGTCTCGATCGAGGGATCATTTTTAGGTAGATAGAGATGATTATATCTGTCTGCGGCAATTTATAGCAGTTATCTTAATGGTGAGGTGCGAAGTTTTCGTTTTGGGGAGCCAGTGGTCGGTCGTCAGGAGTTGATATCAAATTAGGTTACATTTCCCACTTATGAGAAACACTGTTAAGAATAGGGATTGGGGAATAGTAGGGGATAGGGACTAAGAAAACTTGACCAAACCCCAGTCCCCAGTCCCCCCATCACCTTACTGATAACTGATAACTGATAACTGATAACTGATAACTGATAACTGATAACTGATAACTGATGACTGATAACTGATAACTGATAAATGATAAATGATAAATGAATGCTTCTCCCGCTTATGTTTGCTGTCAAGTGTTGTCATCTACTCACCTCGAACAAATTCGTTCTTGGTGGGGACAGTTGGCAATACAGGTGACAGGGCCGAGGATTAGTCTAAGTGAAAGAGATATTCCCCCACAGACAGGAGAAATCTATCAACTCTTGCTTTCCACTGACCTACAAGTTTTATTGTTAGCCAGTCCCCAAGTACATAACTTTGAGTACGAAGTCCGCATTAGTTTTGAAGCGAACACGATTAAAAACTTTCTGCAAGGACTGTCCGTCAAGTCTCTCCACCACCCAAAAATTCAGCAGGGTTATCAAATTTTAAATCTGCCTCTATCCATTAATGTCAGCAGTTTTCAAAATAAAATTTTAGTCAAAATTCTCTCGATAATTTCTTCTCCGTCTGCTGATGGGGGTTGTCCCCGCATCTTCTCCGTTTGTCAACCGGTAGAAGCTGCCCTATCCCAACAAATCCAACAGGAAAGATTATTAAACCAAGTCATCACCCAAATGCGTCAGAGTCTGGAGTTACCGGTGATTCTGGAAACCGTAGTCAGGGAAGCGCGGGAGTTTCTGCAAGTGGACCGATTGTTAATTTATCAATTTTTCCCTGGTACTGGTGAGGGAAAGGGAAAAATAACTTCCGAGTCGCGCATTTCTGACCAGATAAATTCGGTGTTAAATTTAACCCCCGAAGACGATTGTTTTTCCTATATTCCCCAATACAAGGAAAAGTATCGTCAAGGATTAATTCTGGCTGTGGATGATGTGGATGTTAACTATTCTTCTTCCTTCTGTTTAGCCGAATTTTTGCGACAGCACCAAGTGCAATCAAAATTAATCGCCCCGATTGTGGTACAAGAAGAATTGTGGGGTTTATTAATTGCCCATCAATGTCAAGAAAAACGCCGATGGTTGCCGCAAGAAAAGAAATTTTTAGGTCAGATTGGTGAACATCTCGCCATCGCTATCTATCAAGCGCAATTATATTCTCAAGTCCAGGAACAAAAAGATATTTTTGAACGCCGGGTAATAGAAAGAACCCAAGAATTACAAGATACTTTAATGGCCGCGGAAGCCGCTAACCTCTGCAAAAGTGAATTTTTAAATAATATGAGTCATGAGTTATTAACTCCCCTAACTTGTATTATCGGTTTGTCCAGTACCCTGCAAAAATGCTCGGCAGCCAGTAATTTTTTACCTCCCGACAAACAAAAACACTATCTACAAGTGATTCAGGATAACGGCAATAAACTATTAGAATTAATTAACGACTTGCTTAATTTCTCGCAAGTTTCGGCAGGGAAAGCCGTTTTAGATATTAAACAATTTTCGCTAAAATATCTCTGTAATCACGTTTTAGAAATTATTAAAACAGAGGCAGAAACTAAAGAAATTCATCTGATTTTAGAGATGAAAATTACCGAAAAAGATCATTATTTTTATGCCGATTATGATCGAGTTCAACAGATACTTTTATACTTGTTAAAAAATGCCCTGAAATTTACCCCCGAACAGGGTGCTATCACGCTGAGACTGTGGAAAGAAGGCAGTCAGGTCATTTTTCAGGTAGAGGACACGGGCATCGGCATTCCTGCTCAAAAAATACCGCTTCTGTTTGAAAAATTTACCCAATTGGATGGCTCCCGCAAACGTCGTTATGGTGGTGTGGGATTAGGATTGGCTTTAACTAAACAATTAGTGGAAATCCATCGCGGCACGATCGAGGTAGAATCTTGCTTAGATAAAGGTTCCATCTTTACCGTCCGTTTACCTCAACAAAAGCCCCCCAAATCCCAACCCCAAACCTCGGATAATAATCCCCATTTTAATCACCACCATCCCACTGTAGTTTTAATTGAAAGTGACGAAGAAATTGCCAATCTTATTTGTGAGTTATTGATGGTGGCACATTATCAAGTTATTTGGTTAATCGATAGTGTCTCCGCTATCAAAAAAATTGAGATCGTGCAGCCAAGTATTATAATTGTCGATCAAAAAATGCCCGATATATATCATCTCTGTCATCTCTTAAAAAAATCCAGCCAAACTCAAGCCAGTAAAGTGCTAATCTTGAATGATACCCCCGAAATCAGCGTTAATTTCCTCGGTCGTCATGGCATTGACGACTATCTCCTCAAACCGATTCAACCCTCCCTCTTGTTGGAAAAAATCCGCTATCTAACCGCTTTATAAGTGGGGTTTGCGGCAAAAAGTTTTTTGTGCGGGTAGGGGTTTTACCCATTTTCATCTTCTTTTTTCTTCAGAAAATAGGGCTTGAAAACTAACTATTAAATAGCTAATTTTCAAGCCCTTAATTGTAGGAATCCTAGGCTAAATTAGGATTCACTTTCGATATAGATGAATAACAAACCCATGACTACGGCTGGCATTAACCAACAGACGATCGGGATTAAAATCCAAGGCAGATAAGAAGCTGCGTAGGCACCAGTCATGTCAAATGCTCCTAGTAAAAAAATAAGGAAATGATAACAGGTAGAAAAAGGGTTAATTATTGATTAAAAACCCCGCGCATGATGCCATCAACGACACCAAGATTTTCTAGGAGGAAATAGGCCACAAAAGCGCCGCCCATACCACCAATAAAGAAACCGGCGGCGAATTGACTCCAACCCTCCGCCGATTTCAGCGGATCACCAGTAGCGGCCTTACCTTGGAAAGAGACAAGACCATAACTAGCTAAACAACCCGTAGCCAAAAGAACCATGGCTAAAGCGGGGATTAAGCCGCCGAGATTAGCATATTCCGAGTCTCTTAAGGGTCCCAGGACAACCCAGGGACCACCGAGGAAATAACCGTGGGCCATACCCACTTCTAGACCGCGCAGAATTGGGGCTAGACCGGGACGATAGGCAGGTAAGTTACCAATAAAAGCTTTGGTAAAACCAGAAGCGGAAATGGGGGTAGCTAGATGACCAATGAACGGATCATCATTGTAGGGTGTCACCACCTGTTTGTATCCAGTTTCAGCCATTGTGTTTGAGTTCTCCTTTTTCCGATCAACAGGAAAATTGATCATAAAACTTTAAGATTACACTTTAGGCCTAAGAATTACTTCAAGCAACCCCATCGATCGAGTTTTCAAGGGTTGACGGCTGAAACTCTCACAATTCGTTACATTTCTCTCAGGAGAAGGGAGTGGGGAGTGGGGGAGAAGGGAGTGGGGAGTGGGGAGTGGGGAGACCACTTCGTGCGCGACGTTCGGCGATGCTCAGTCGAGCCGTTGCGGGGGGAGATGGGGGAGAAAAAAGCTGATCACTGATCACTGATCACTGATTAAGGGATAATCAACACCGGACAGGGGGCAAGGTTAATAACTTTGGTGGTGACGCTTTCGGACACGCCTTCGCTGGTTAATCCTAAACCGCGACAACCCATAACGATCAGGTCGGCATTAACTTCATCGGCCACATCACAGATGACAAAAGAGGGTATTCCCTCCCTTTCAATCATTTCCGCCTTGATGCCAGCTTGGGCGAAAATCGCTTGCGCCGATTGTAACAATCTATCCACCGCTTCGATCGAACTCATCTTATCGTCGGGGGCAATTTCTCCGGTGGGTGTCGTTTCCACCACCGACAACAGGACCAAACGACTGTCAAAGATTTTGACTAATTCGATCACACTACTGGTAGCGTCACGACTTTCGCGGCTGTGGTCGATGGGAAATAAAATCGTCTCAAACATAATTAGCAAGTCTCTCCAATCAAATTTTTCTGGGCAAATCGGTCTTGGAACTGCAAAACTGATCCCCAAATCTGAAATAATCTTTGTCAAAGTAATTGCCGCAAGTAGCGATACCCTGATTTAATCTTTATTGTACGGTAAGCAATCTAGGAGGTTATCGGCTGTGCCAAAAAAAACAGTAGCCAATTTGACTGAAGCTGATTTAGCGGGTAAACGGGTCTTAGTCCGGGTCGATTTTAACGTTCCCATGGACAAAGCCACCGGGGCAATCAGCGATGATACCCGCATTCGGGCGGCACTACCAACCATTGAGGATTTAATCAAAAAAGGGGCTAAGGTTATTTTATGCAGCCACATGGGTCGTCCCGACGGTCAAGTTAAAGAAAATTTGCGTCTGACCCCTGTGGCTAAACGTCTCTCGGAATTACTGGGCCAGGAAGTAATCATGTGTCCCGATTGTATTGGTGAGGGAGTTACGGCAGCGATTAGCCAAATGTCTAACGGTCAAGTGGCCCTTTTAGAAAATCTGCGTTTCCACGGTGAAGAGGAGGCAAATGACCCCGATTTTGCCAAACAATTAGCCGCTAATGCCGATTTATACGTTAATGATGCTTTTGGTACCGCCCACCGCGCCCACGCTTCCACGGAAGGCGTTACCCACTATCTCAGCCCCTCGGTGGCGGGTTATTTGATTGAAAAAGAGTTAAACTACCTACAGGCCGCCATTGAAACTCCCCAACGTCCCCTAGCGGCGATTATCGGCGGTTCTAAGGTTTCTAGTAAAATTGGCGTGATCGAAACTCTATTAGAAAAGTGCGATAAACTGCTCATCGGTGGCGGTATGATCTTTACTTTCTACAAGGCCCGCGGTTTAAGTGTTGGTAAGTCTTTGGTGGAAGAGGACAAACTGGAATTAGCCAAATCCCTGGAAGCGAAAGCTAAAGAAAAAGGAGTGGAATTCCTCCTTCCTACCGATGTGGTGTTAGCGGATCAATTCGATAAAGATGCCGAGTCCCAAATCGTCAAGGTCGAAAATATTCCCGATGGTTGGATGGGATTGGATATTGGACCTGAATCAGTTAAAGTTTTCCAAGAAGCTTTATCTAGCTGTAAATCTGTCCTCTGGAATGGCCCCATGGGGGTGTTCGAGTTCGATAAATTTGCGGCGGGTACAGATGCGATCGCTCACACTTTAGCCGATTTAACCGCTACGGGTACAACTACCATTATCGGTGGTGGTGACTCGGTAGCGGCGGTGGAAAAAGTGGGAGTGGCGGAAAAAATGAGCCATATTTCCACCGGTGGTGGCGCTAGTTTGGAATTACTCGAAGGTAAGGTTTTACCCGGTATTGCCGCTCTCGATGAGGCATAATTATCTCTAATATCTCAGGTTTAAACAAGGTGGGTCCTAGCCCGCCTTTTTTTATGAATTATGAATTATAATACTAAATCTGTTTATTAAAGACTGATTATCTATAGCCCCTATTGCCTATTGCCTATTGCCTATTGCCTATTGCCTATTGCCTATTGCCTATTGCCTATCCTGATATGTAGCCTATACTCAACGGATTTAGTATCATTAGGATACTTCAATCGCAGTAAAATCCACTCGCTGATATAAATCTGTCAGGGATATTTGAAAATCTAGAGAAAACAAAGTTAAAATCGCTTCTTGCTCGTGATAATCCCGAAATGCCCAATGATCGCCTCTTTTATGAAATTGTTCGATATAATAACCATATTGATCGATTAAAATATATTCTTCAAAACTATTAAGAGAGCGATAAAACTTAAACTTATCACCCCGATTATAGTCTTGAGTAGATTTTGATAAAACCTCGATAATCACCTGTGGATTGGTAATCGTATCGGTGCGTCCTCTTTCAAGAATTGGTTCTCCCTTAACGATCATAATATCGGGATAGGTGTACACATTATAGGCGGGTATTGCCAAGCGTAGATCGGTGATAAATATATCATAGGCTTGATTCTGGATAGTTAAGGGAAATTTTCTACAGAAATTCAAGGCAATGCGATTATGGTTAGGAGTTCCCCCAGTCATAATAATAATTTCTCCATCTCGATACTCGTGTCTGTCGGTGGCAGTTTCCTCTAGTTGAAAGTATTCTGCGACTGTGTAGCGTTTCTCAGTGGTTGCGACCATATTGCCCCCTTGAAAGCAAAGCTCTGTTTTTATGATAACCTGTTTTCTGAAAAGGTAAGTAGCTGGTTATAATTAAATTAAAAATGGATTTTGCCTTTAATCCCCCCTTGATAAGGGGGGTGTCTGATAATTGTTAACGCCTACCTACTTACAATTATCGGTTTTAATCAGGTGCTGACTGCTGTATAAATATCGAGAGACCTTGTTAACAAGGTCTCTCGAAAGTTGGCGGGATTATTGTTGCTAATTTCCTAATCCGGTTGGGATAATTTGAGGATAGAGCTAGTGACTTTCATGCTTTCTTGATAAAGCACGTCCTGGCCCCAACGCTGTAACTGTTTACCTAGCAGAGTTTCTGTTTTTTGGTCTTCCAGATGGGACACTTGTTCAACCCGGCAAGATTGGGCCCCTCCCGAAGCTTCCATCCGCATACAGCCGGTAGTTCCCGAACAAATTACAGTGCAACAATCAGCCTGAAGATTAGTAGAAGTGAGTTTAATACTAATCAGATCTCCTTGTACTTCACCCCAATCGGCCACGGGAACACCGGCTAATTCCGCCTCAATTAAACGCTGGTCCTGACCGAGGAAACTAATCCGATGAATAGCGTAATCTCCCGACCGGTGACTATATCCCACCGGTCGCCATTGTAACCGGCTGGCCATCCAACCGAGGAACATAAAAGCTTGACAAGGATTGCCCTTTTCATAATCAATAGTGATGCGATCGACTTCCAGAATAGCATCCCGGCGCTCCGGTGGATCAAAAGCCTCGGCGGTTAGTTCTTGCCAAGGAGCGAGACGACTCCAGTTCAGGTCAGCTAATGGTACATCTGTGGCTAATAAATCCCCCACTTGCAGCAGTTCCGTTTCCGGTTCCCGAAAAGTGCTGGAATCGACGATAATCGTATCACATTGACTGGCCAGACGTTTAAATAGTCCATATTCGCCATCGGGACTGGCTTTCCACCAGAGAAATTTGGGCAAACTGGGAATAGTTAACTCGGAAATAATGCCGCCAATTCGTTCCAAAGCTTCCGCTGTACCGCTTAAAGTAACGTATTCACAGCAAACTAAAGTGTTCTGACTACGTTTGTTAACGGGACAATAGGCAGAAACAGAGGCTTTTACCCCTTCATCGGCCTCGGCGGTGGGACAGAGGGTAATAATGCGACAGGGATTGGAAGCAGCGATCGCATCTGCGACCCCAATCGCATCCAAATCGGCGGCGTATTGACGATGATTAGCCCCATCCTCGGCGTTTTTTTCCGCTTCCCAGGCCGCCCTTAACCGAGCGACAAATTCATCGCTAGAAAGCCCAGTTACTTCTAGTTCTAGGTCCTTCTGGGCGACTTTGATGGCGGCGTGGGTCCGGGGACCGGCAATACCATCAATCGGGCCGGTGTAATAGCCGAGAAGGGTTAACAATTCCTGTACTGCGTCGGGTTCATAGACAATAAAGCTAAAGGTGGTGGCCCGGGTGGCGGCCATACCATCCTGATTATCATTATAGGATTGCCAGATATCGCGCAGTTCCTGCTCGATCACATCGATGGAAACATCTTTCGGTGCTTGCAGGGAGACAATGGGGGGGCTTTGGGTGGTCATGTCAGTTATCAGTTATCAGTTATCAGTTATCAGTTATCAGTTATCAGTTATCAGATGTGAGTTACCAGTTATCAGTTACCAGATGTGAGTTTTTAGTTTACTGATTACTGATTACTGTTCACTGTTTACTGATTACTGGTCACTGTTTTAGAGTCGTCGCCAACGACGGCCATCGCGGTTAAGGAGAAATTCCGCTTCTGTGGGTTCCCAGGTACCCGCTTCGTATTGGGGTACGGAGGCGGGATCTGCGGGGGCATCCCAAGCGGCGAGAGCGGGAGTAACGATGCGCCATGCTTCTTCTACCTCGTCAGAACGGGTAAATAGGGTTTGATCTCCCAGCATAGCGTCTAAAAGTAGCCGATTATAGGCATCAGCGCTGGCAACACCGAAGGAGGAACCATAACTAAAGTCCATTTCTACCGTGCGCGTGCGTAATTCCGACCCCGGCATTTTTGCCTCAAAACGGAGGGCAATGCCTTCGTTAGGCTGAATCCGCATACTCAGTACATTTGCATTAGTTTGTTGAGCCGCCGATTGGAAGATTAATAACGGCACATGGCGGAATTGGATGGCAATCTCGGAAACTTTTTTGGGCAGACGTTTACCGGTGCGCAGATAAAAGGGGACACCCTGCCAACGCCAGTTATCGACGATTAATTTCATGGCCACATAGGTGGGAGTGGTCGATTCCGGATTAACCCCCGGTTCTTCCCGATAGCCCGGAATAGGTTTTCCTTTCATCCAACCGGCTTTATACTGGCCGCGGATGGCGGATTTTTCTAGGTTATTAATATCGGCCAGGTGAGTCGCTTGTAGGACTTTGACTTTTTCGCCGCGGACACTATCAGCGTTAATAGCGTTGGGTGCTTCCATCGCCGTCAAGCAGAATAACTGCATCAGGTGATTTTGCACCATATCGCGCAAAGCTCCCGATTTTTCGTAATATCCGGCCCGCTCCTCCACTCCCACGGTTTCGGCCACGGTAATCTGGACGTGATCGATAAATTGACGATTCCAGAGGGGTTCAAAGATAGCGTTAGCAAATCGGAACACCAATAAGTTTTGGACGGTTTCCTTGCCTAAATAGTGGTCAATGCGATAAACTTGGTTCTCCTGACAAACCTCTTGTACGACTCGATTGAGAACTTGGGCAGAACTGAGGTCTTTGCCAAAGGGTTTTTCGATCACTAACCGGTGTTTAATCGGGTCTTTCAGCATTCCGGCCGCGCCGAGGTTTTTAAGGCCGGGGGGGAAGAAATTAGGAGAGACGGCTAGATAAAAGACTCGATTGCCGCGGGTTCCCCGGATTCCGTCTAGTTCTTCCAGAAAGACTTTCATTTTGGCGTAACTTTCTGGATCGTCCATGTTGCCGGGGAAATAGTACAATCCTTGGGCGAAGTCTTGCCAATATTCCTCACTGCCAATCCCGTCGGAAAATTCTTCGATGCCTTGGCGCATCTGTTGGCGAAAATAATCATGACTCCACTCTCGGCGCGCTGTACCAACGATGGTTAATTCGGCCGGTAGTCGTCTTTCCCGTTTCAGTTGATAGAGGGCAGGAACCAGTTTTCTTTGGGTTAAGTCCCCCGATGCCCCAAAAATGACTAAAATTAAGGGTTCTGGGGTTCTTTCTTGTCGCAATCCCACTCGGAGAGGATTTTCGAGCAGCTTTACCATAGGATTTTGTCTAGCCGAGGTGCATTATTTTCCAGTCTAGCGAAAATACTCGACGGGATACCTAAATTGACGCTCCCATCGCACTCAAGCGCTTCAGGATTCCCTGTTCATCCAGTTACCTTATCTATTAGGCTTTCACTTAATAGACAGTGGGTAGTCTGTAGTCGGGCTTGAATTTCTGTCCGCCCGACAGTATTTGCCCGTGCGAGAATGTTTATAGCGGCGTTTTCGTCTCTATCCAAGACACACCCACAAGAACAAACATGAGTTCTTACAGATAATGTTTTCTTGACGATATTACCACAACTAGAACATTGTTGGCTAGTGTATTGTGGGTTCACCGCTACCACAAACTTCCCGTGTATTTTCCCAAAGTAGTCTAACCAATCGGTGAACATTGACCAACTCGCATCTTGAATAGATTTAGCAAGCTTGGGATTTTTCACCATATTGGACACCTTCAAGTCCTCATAGACTACCAAATCGTTAGATTGGATTAACGCTTTTGCTGTCTTGACGGCAAAATCTTTACGCTGTCTAGAAACTTTTAGATGAAGGCGAGCTACTTTAGATTTCTGTTTTAATCTTTTTTGGCTTCCCTTTTTCTTCTTTGAGAGTTTACGTTGAGCCTTTTTTAGTCTTTTTTCCGACTTACGAAGAAACCGTGGGTTATCAATTTTATCCCCATTAGAGTCGGTTAAGAAATGGTTTAAACCTAAATCAATCCCTACTTCTTTTCCTGTAGAGTCAAAGGGTTCTACTCTCTCAATTTCTAAGACAAATTGACAATAAAAGCCATCGGCTCGTTTAATAAGCCTGATTCTTTTGATAGTGGATTTATCGAGAATCTCACGTTTAAAAGTACCGATTAGCTTTAATTTTCCTATCCCTGTTTTATCCGTGATGTGGATAAACTTTTTGTCTTCTGTTAGTTTCCAACCAGAAGTTTTGTACTCGACAGACCTTGAAAATTTTTTGAATTTAGGATAGCCTTTTTTCGCTAAACCCCTTTGACAATTGTTGTAAAAACGGGATATAGAAAACCAAGCTCTTTCGGCACTTGCTTGACGAGCCATAGAGTTGAGTTTACCGACAAAAGGAAATTCAGAACTGTTGGCTAATTCTGTAGTTAATTTACACAAAGTACCATAGTTAACCTGATCTTCTTTGGTAGAGTCCATCCAAAATCTTAGACACTTATTTCTAATAAACTGTCCCACCCTGATAGCCTCTTGAATAGCTATTTCTTGGGAAGGATTGACTTTTAACTTAAACTCTATGACTCGCATTGATTCGACCTCTCAATGTGTTATGTTATGATTATAGCAATCCACTGTACAAAATATCAAGAGTATAAAGACTAATTATTTTAAAACTCCTAGAGCTACCTTTAATCTCACCGTACATATAGTTCTCGTCACCAAATATCGTAGAAATGTGTTTCAGAAAAAGCATTTAGAATTTTTGAGAATAGTTTTTCAAAACATAGCCGAGAAATGGGAGGCGAAGGTAATAGAGATTAACGGAGAATCAGACCATGTTCACATTCTTTTAACTTACCCCCCTCATAAACTGTTAAGTAGTCTAATCGCTAACTTAAAATCAACTTCTTGCCAGCTGATGTGGGATAACTTTTCAGACCACTTGAAAGAGATATATGGTCAAGATAAGAGAATTTTGTGGACAGGGGCATATTTTGTGGCTAGTTGTGGCGGTGTCACAATAGACCAACTTAAGAAATATGTCGAGAATCAAGACTCCCCTGAATATTAGTTGTGCTTCGCTGTTTTATGCTGGTCGGTTTTTCATCTCGTCAGTGAAACCGAGGGTTCCTTCAAACCGACATTTAAGGTAAAAATTAACAACCACAATCAGTGATCAGTAATCAGTAATCAGTCATCAGTAATCAGTGATCAGTAATCAGTCATCAGTCATCGGTAATTGGATAATATCTTTAGGCCTTTTTGAGATCAAACAGTGCCAGGCCTGGGAGTGAGCGGGGGGAAAATGGGGGGACTTTTTCCCTGAAAATTAGGTAATTGACTTCCTAAAAATGGATAAAACCCCACACCCCACATCCTACCCCTAGGAAAAACTTTTTGCCGCAAACTCTGATGGAGGAGAGGCCGTTATTTTTTGGCGGTTTTAACACAATCGAGGGTACGGACGATCGCAGCAGCCGCATAGTTACGACGGGCGGGATCGTTTGGTACAAAAGCACTACCCTGTTCGTTTAAGGGAGAGGCCACAGCGCAAAATCCCGACATCTGGGTAATTAAACTGGCGGCCCAATGACCGGAAGTATCGGAAAAATTGACGGGGGTTTTAGTTTGGGCTAAATCGGGGGCTTGTTTTTGCCGAGTTTTCAGGTAGGTGGCGGCCTGTTTGAGAATCGCCATCAATTCGGCCCTGGTGATGGGGTCGGTGGGACGGAATTCGCCGTTAGCTTTGCCGGCAACAATACCATTGGCCCGGGCCCATTGGATTTTTTTGGCACTCCAGCGCGTCGCGTCCACATCGTTAAAACTGCCGCTGCCGGGGGGAATCTCTTCTAGGTTAATTTTGGTGACAGTTCCCATCCCTTCAATAATCATCGAGACAAATTGTTCCCTGGTGACGGGATTTTCGGGGCGGAAGGTGTTATCTTCTTTAAAACCAGCCACTACCCCAAGCGCAATCGCTTTTTCGATCTCAGTTTTATAGATATCGCCGCTAATATCCTGAAAACTGGCCCCAGCAGTGGGGGGAGGAGTGGTTTCGCTGACGGAAGGTCTGCCGGCGGCTGCGAGAACTTCCGCTTCTTTGCCGCTAAAGTAGAAGTGGCCTAAACTTTTGCCTTCGAAGGTACGACGGCTAAATCTCCAACCCGGTTCGAGGATAATTTTCATAAATCCTGTTTGCATTCCCCTGGTTCTTCCCACCACTAATTCCGGTCTGCGGGCATCCCGGGGAGTTCCCACTAAGTATAATTCGCCATTGCGTTCCACAATACGCAAGATGTAATCTAGCCCAAAATCCCGGCCATCGAGACGGATAGAATAACCATTACTATCGGTGGCGCGGCGACAAATGCCGGTAAAGTCAAAGTTGAGGAGCAGCGGGTCAATCATGACGGGATTTGAGCCGCTTTCGCTCCAACACTTCTGTTTTCCCTGGATTTGTTCCAATACTAGCAGGTCAAATTTATTACCTCCGTAGGGACGAGCGATCGCTATTACCTGGCTCTGCTCGATGTCCTGTTCGTCAAAGTTGACCGCTGCTGTGGAAGTTATGCCCAAGGTCATTAGGGCGGTTAGGGCGATCGATAATCTGGCTTTCATGATCTTTAATCTATAAGACGATTTTTACGGTAAAAATAGACGTGCTAGTCCCAATATTCTAAGACTGAATACTTCTGGTTGTTGTTCCTGACTGCGCCGGATTGTTGTCTGTCTGCACAAGTTTTCTCTCAATCTTCAATTTCCGAACCTATTGATCCGAGCAATATTCTGATGGAACTGGTGGATTGATCAATATTAATTCGGTTAGCTGTTGAAGCTAGGGAGATTTTGGCGAATTGTTGAAAATTTTAGCCAGCCATTCGAGTCTTAGGCTAAGATGGGGAGAGAGGCTTTTAATTGGCCGCATCCCTTGAATTCCTCACAGGATTTAAGCCCAATAATCGCCTAAAAAATTGCAATTAATCGATTGAGGGCTATCAGTGCTGCGGTGAATTATCATAGTTCATTAGCTCTAGTGAGCCATTGCCCTTTCTTTGGTGTGTGTGAGGTAAACAATTATGAGTAACTCCCCTGGCGATCCTTCTCCTCGTCCTAATCTTTTTCTGAGTCTCGGTCGATTTGTCCGCCGGCCTTCTACTTTAATTGTCGGGGGAATTACTCTCCTAGGAATTACCTCCCTTGGCTATTTTACGACTCGTTATTTAGTTTATGAACGTCTCACCCCAATTTTAGATAATATCTTCAGTGAAATGCTACACAGACCCGTCAGGGTAGGTAAGATAGAGGGTTTTTATTTTAATCGCATTCGTATCGGTAAATCGGAAATTCCAGCTACGGCCAATTCTGCCGATAGTTTATCTATTGATGCGATCGAATTGGGATTAAATCCGCTGCCCTTACTTTTAGGCCTGCCGCTGCCGATTGATGTCAAGTTAATTAATCCCAGTATTTATCTCGATCAGGATAAAAATGGTCAATGGCTCGATAATTTAGAAAAAATAGCTAGTAACTTAGATCGGGAGGCACCCATTAAGTTAAATCTGGGTTTTCAGGTGGAGAAGGCAGCTATTACTATCCAACCCTATGCCCTGAAAAAACCCATAGAAATTAAGGCCGATGGTCAAGGAAGATTTATTGATCATCAAAAGCAACCTCTCACCTACGATCTCAGCGCAGAAATCCTCAAAAGTCAAGTAAAAATTAAAGGAGAAACAGCGTTAAAAACGGGTGAAAGCCTAACTAATCTTCAGATTGATCGTTTAAACTTAAGTGAACTATTAACTTTAATTCCTGGGAGCAATTTTCAATTAAATCAAGGACAAGTAAATGCTAATATTGCTCTCAATATTCCCAGTTGGGCAAAGCTAAATCAAAGTCAAGGTAATGGCAATTTTCAGGTGACGGAAGTAGCGGGAAAATTCCAACCTTTTCAGTATCCAATTAAGTTGACAACTAAGTTAAATTTACAGGGAGATAAAGTATTAGTTGAACAGGCGATCGCAAGTATTGGCAAGATTAAAACTGAGGTGAAAGGAGAAGTAAATTGGCAAACTGGTTATCATCTCAATGTCGCTCTAGAATCGGTGGATTTACAACAGCTTTTAAGAATTATTTATCTGCAATCACCTCTAGATTTACGGGGAGAAGCACGCTCTACTTTTCAAGTGACGGGAAAACTAGATCAACCTCTAATTAAAGGAACCGTTAGCAACAGCAAACCGATTATTTTTGAGCAAATTCCTATTCAATCAATAACCAGTAATTTTCAAACAAATCTCAATAGTCTTAATTTAGATAAAATTCAAATTAAACCCGTCGCAGGTGGAGAAATTAAAGGGGAAGGAAAATTGCAGTTAAATATTCTGCAATCCCTGCAAAAAAATCAACCTCTTGACGGGACAAAAATGCCGATTAATTTAAATTTACAAGCGCATTTTCCCACAAAAAAAATTATATCTCAATTCGCAACAATTCCCGCTAAAATTAATATAAACGATCTGCAAGCTAATATTAAAGCTAGAGGTAGTTTAGGACTGCCTCAATTATTAATTAATTGGCAAATACCTGGGGTTAATCGGTCAGGATTAATTAATGTTGCCGGGGAGGGCAAAGTATTTTTAGGAGGCAACAAAATAAATTTAACCGATACGGTCATTAAAACAAATGGCGGCAGACTACAGGTTAATGGGAATGGTGATTTTACTAGCAAATTAGTCCAGGCAAAAATCACGGGTAATAACTTTTTATTGACTCCTTTTGTGCCTATCGTTTGTCAATATGTAGATAGTATTTGCCCCTACCTAAAAACCTTAGAACCCTTAAATTTAGAGACAGCGAATATTCAGGTTAGTGGCAAAATTGACCAACTTAATGTTAATACTTTAAACGCAGTTGCTAACTTAGGAATTAGCAGTAAACAAGGCACAATTTTAGTCAATAGTCAAGTATTGCAGGGAAATCTTCAGGCTAAAGCTGTCCTAGCGGGATTGCCGATTAATTCCCTATTGCCTAACTTACCAACTCAGGTTAAATTACTGCGATCGCAGATTAATTTACAAGGTTATTTAGGGGAATTACTGAATAATAAAAATAATATTTTCAGCAGTTGGCAAGGTCAAGGAAATCTGGAGTTATTAGTAGATAATAATCCTTTAATTGCCACAGCAAAACTGAATCGAGGTTTGATGACAGGTACAGTTAATACCAGTGGGATTAGTCTCAATAATTTTACAGAAAATTTAACGATTCCCGTCAGTTTAGGCAGGGCAAAAATTAACTTTGCTGGCAGGATAAATTCTCTGATTAGCGGTACTTTAACGGATTTACAAACTTGGCGCGGAGAGGGAGATATACAGTTATTTGTCAATAATCAATCCCTAAGAACGACAACCCAACTGGAACAAGGTATTTTAAGCGGTATAGTTAATACAGATGGCATTAACTTAAATCCGTTTTTACCCAATATAAATATTCCTGTTAGTCTAGGAAAAACCCAAGTCAATTTCACTGGTGCAATCAAGGAATTGTTAGCGGGAAAAATCCCTAATTTTTCCACCGTCAATGCTAGGGTAGATACTCGCTTATTAGTAGATAATAATCCGATTAATACTGCTATTCAATTAAACAACGGGATTTTTAATATTCTCGGTAGCTTAGAGAATTTTCAGACTAATATTCCCATACCTTTGAATATTTCCCAAACCAGGTTTCAAGCAACAGGAAATGCCCAAACTATTTTCGACTCCCTGCTAGAAAAACAACTTAACTTAAGCAGTATCAAAGCAGTTTTTAACTCTCGTATTAATGTAGCCAAAGGAGAAATTAAAGCTAAGGCACAACTGAATAATAACTTCTGGCAAAGTGATATTATTGCCGCTAATCTCGATCCCACTGCCGTACTAGGGCAATTGCCAGGAATAAAATCAATCTCGATTCCTAACTTAGATTTTAGAGCTAATTTAGCGGGAAACATTGAAGAAATTTGGCAGGGAGTAACACCAATTCAGGTTAATAATCTCTCGGCACAGTGGGGAGAAAATAGCTTTGATGTGCGAGGAAATATTCTTTTAGCTAATCTTATCAGTCAACCCGATATCGCTGAGGTTAACTTAAATCTACAGGCAAAAACCGACCTTGCTGCTGTACCGCTAACTCAGATTATATCGCTTTTACCGATTGATTCTAACCTAAAACCCAGAGAATCGACACTGACAGGGATCGGAAAATTTCAAGGACAAATCACAGGAAAAAATCTCTTAACTGCTTGGCAAAAAGTGGGAAATATACAAATCAAAGGAGATATAAATTTAGCTAACTTTAGCATTAATGATCGACCCTTTGAACCTATCTTAAAAGGAAGTATGCAAGCAGGAATCGGTCAAAATATTAGTTTAAATCTGCGGGGAAATCAGGACATTATTGACCTAACTTTCGATCCTTGTCAACAAAATAATTGTCTGCTGCCCTATCTTCCCTTAGGGATAAATATTCGCCAAGCTTTTGGAAATAAAACTCCTTTTCTAGCAACAGCTAAACGAAGCGGAGAAAATTTAAATGTTCAGATTGCCGATTTTCCCCTAGAAATCCTGAAAATATCTCCCACGGCAGCCTACAATATTCCGGGGATTATTGCTGGACAAGTGAATGCTAATCTAGACATCAATTTATTTAACTTACAGGGACAGGGACAACTAGAGATTAATCGACCTAGTTTAGGTAACTTAATCGGGGAAAAATTAACGGCAAATTTGGTTTATCGGGATTCTATAGTTCAACTGCAAGAAGGTAGTTTACAAGCGGGTGCAAGTCAATATAATCTGCAAGGTTTATTTAATTGGCAAACCCAAGCAATAGAAGCTAAACTGAGGGTAGATCAAGGTTATATTCAAGATTTATTATCAGTTGCTAGTATCTATGATTTAACCAGTTTAATCACCCTTTTCTCCTCAGAGAATAACCCAGCTATTCAACTTAGTCCCCTAGGAGTAGGTAATCCCGAAGCTTCCCTAGCACAACAGGTAAATTTGCGGGCAAAAATTGAAGAAATAATCCAGCAATTAGCAGGGGAAAGAGGGGTAGTCGGCATACCTTCCGAACTAGATTTTCGCGGCCGTTATCAAGCAAATATAGCCTTAACTGGTACTTTAAAAAATCCCGATCTTAGCGTACAATTTCAGGGCAATAGATGGGAATGGCGACCCCAAAGACCGACAGTAAATATTGTTAACCCTCTGGGAATTGTCACCACCGATACCCAATTAATTCCGATTGATGAAGTAACAATTAATCTTAACTTAAATCGTCAGTTGCTCAGGATAGAACCGATTAGATTAAAATCACGAGATTCTTCCGTATTTTTAGCGGGTGATTTTTCCTTAAACAAAGTAGAGGGAACTTTTGCCGTGGAAAATATTTCTCTCGATCTCTTGAGAAATTTCGTCCAGTTTCCCTTGGATGTATCCGGTAGTCTAAAAACTCAAGGACAAATTGCAGGAACCTTATTAAATCCTCGTATTCAGGGTAACTTTGCCTTTATTGATGGTGCAATTAATGCCCAAAATATTAATCAAGATATAATTGGTTTATTTACCTATAATCAGTATCGTTTTGATTTGCGGACAACCTCCTCCGAATCAATCCAAATCTATGCCAGCATTCCCTATCCTCCCTTACCGGGTAATGATCAATTAAAAATCCAAGCAAAATTAGGAACCGATGCAATCAAATTAATTGAAGCTATCAGTCAAAACGCCATCGAATGGGTTAACGGTGAGGGAGAGGTAGTTCTTTCAGCGACGGGAAGATTAGATGTAAAAGAGGGCTTAAAAATCAAAGATTTAGAAGCAAATGGTATAGTTACTCTCGATAATGCCGCTATCCGCAGTGTTGCTTTTCCAGAGATTTTAACCGTAAATGGCCGCATTGGGTTAACCCCTGAAAACTTAACAGTAGAGGAATTACAAGGCTCGATCGCTGATAGACAAATTTCTGTGGTGGGAGTTTTACCTTTCTTTCAAGCCATCAAAAATAATCCTAATCCCTTAACAGTTAATATTCAAGAGGGAGATATAGCAATTAATGGTCTTTATCGGGGATTAATTGCTGGGAATGCCATGGTAACGGGAACAATTCAGCAACCAATTATCGGGGGGAATGTGCGTCTTTCGAGGGGTAAAGTTTTTCTTCCTCGCACCCCAGAAATTAATCAAGAAACGGATAAACCAGTGAGTCGCTGGCTGCAGCCTCTCAACATTCCTCAGACGACAAATATTACTCCAGTTTTAAATAATTTCCAAGTGTCTTTAGCGGGATTATCCATCGAACAAGAACCTTTGTATCAATTTGATTTTAGTGGTGCTTTAACCTTGAACGGTTCGCTCACTCCACTGGAGAAATTACAAACCAATGGAGTGATTAATCTCGATCGAGGACGGGTTAGTTACATCGATACTCGTTTTCTTCTTAACCGACGCAATCAAAATGTTATTGTTTTCGATTCTAGTCGCGGGTTGGGACTTTTAAATCCCTTTGTTGATATTCAACTGCGAACAATTCTCAGCGAATTTTCTCAATCTCGCGATTTTGCTATCTCCCGTCCGGGGGGGGATTTTCCTAGTAATGAAATTCCCGATGATAGCCTCAATCGCATTCAACGGATCGATGTCACCCTCAGCGTTGAAGGTGAATTAAACCGCTTGCTACCAAATTTAGGTGGTAATATCAATGAAGTGTGCCAAATTCGTCCTGATAGTCCACCTTTTCCCCTAGAGGAAAACTATACAAATGCAGAATTACAAAAAGCTGCTAATTGTCTACAAGCAGTGGCTTTTGCTAGTGGTGAAGATGAGGGATTGCTTAACACTCCCCTAGTTAAATTAACCAGCACTCCCCCCCGCAGCCAAGGGGAAATAGTTCGACTTTTGGGGGAACAATTGCTGTCAGTTTTTAATGGTTTACAGGGGAAAAATACGGAACAATTGATTCAGTTTGGAGTGGTTCAGTTGGCAATTCCCCTCTTAGCCCAAGGAGTCGTGTATGATGTGGAGAATGCGGTTAGTAATGTGATCGGGGCAACGGATTTTAATATTCTTCCCAATTTGGAAACCGTCTATCGAGTTAATTCCCAGTCTTTTATCCGCTTTTCCTACGATTACAATTTGAATGAGTTTACCGTCCGCTATCAAACTCAATTTTAAAGCAAGATGGCTGGATAAAGCGGCAAAATCGGGTTATACTTAATTACCAGGAGAAATCCTCTAGCTAGATCTAGCAGTTATCTTAATGGTGAGGTATGAGATTTTTGTTTTGGGGGGATGGGAGACAGGAAACGATGCCCTATCAGGTTACACTTCATCTTGATCAGAAACGCTGTAGGAAATAAGAAATAGTCTTTTATTACTTTTTACTTGACCTTCCATGATTATTCGCGAGGCTAAAGAAACAGATTTACCAACAATTATCGAGATTTATAATGCTGCTGTTCCCACTCGCAAGGCAACCGCAGATTTAAAGCCTATTTCCCTCGAAAGTCGGCGAGAATGGTTTAAAAAACACGCTCCTGAACAGTATCCCATCTGGGTAATAGTGATCGAAGGTCGGGTGGTGGGTTGGCTGAGTTTACAGATGTTTTATGGTCGTGTCGCTTACCAAAAAACGGCAGAGGTTAGTTTATATATTGCCCCCGATTATCAAGGTCGTGGAATCGGTAAATTATTAGTAGAATATGCCTTGGAGCGCTGTCCAAAATTGGGTATATCTAATCTTATCTGTATTATTTTTGCCCACAATCAAGCCAGTATTCGTCTCTTTGAAAAATTCGGCTTTCAACGATGGGGTTATTTACCCCAAATTGCCGCTCTAGAGGATTTTCTGGCTGATGTGGTCATTTTAGGGAAAAAAGTCGCTTAAATAGGCAATTTTCCCCATAGCTAGACTATAATTCTAGACTTAATTGAATATAAGCATTTTCTGATTCGCCTAGAGATGGTTTCTGGGTGAGAGAAAAGAGATAGTCCTCATACCAAATCTCAGAACTTCCCGCACATTTTTCATCTCTAAATAACCATTGTTGAAACACTTGTTCTCTACCATCCTGAGGGGCAACAATCTGATAAACTTTTAGAGATTTTTTAGCAATTCTCTGGCTGCCCTTGCTGGTTAATTCATAACCTAACAAGTTCAAACAATTACGAATAATCGTCAGAGGACGGGAAGTATTAGAGAGATTAATCTTGGTGATAGTTTTAATCTCGTTGCGGTTTTTAATGGCGATTTCGGCCATTTTTTGTAAGTCGGCATCATGATTAGTTAATTCTCTTTCAGGATTAGCTAATAATACGGGAATTCCTAACACTTCTAACGTCCCGATAATCACTCCTAATTGACTACCATTAAAATCGGGAATAAATAAACTTCCGTGACCTGATTCTATCAGTTTACGCGCAATTAAAGCATCTCGATCGCACAAAAATTGTCGCCCAATTGTCAAAAAGTAATGTAAGCGTAGTTCTTGATACCATCCTTGATCATCTTTAATCACTAATTGCGGTGTGACGGGGATTCCATAGCGTTTGTATAGGTCATATTTCCTGATAATTCGCCTTTCTTTCACTGACTTAATTAACTGTTTTTTAAGCCAACGATATTCTGATTCCGTGATCTCAGAAGCGCTGGCAATTGCCTCGCATTCAGAACGATAATTATGTTCCCTAATTTCTTCAATTGCTTCCGTTAACTGATTGGTTATTTCTAGTTCTTCTTCCTGATTACGTTCTTTAATTCTATGACCTTCTGCTTGTAAAATACCTAGAATTGACTGACGATAATTAAGCATATAAGCATTTACTCGCACAGCCATTTTTGCCCAGCAGAGGAGAGATTCCGCTTGAAAATTTGTATCTAAATCCTCAAGAGATTCTAAATCTGATTGGTGTAGTAAGCGAATATTAACCTCCGTTAATCGGTGTCCAGAGGTGAGAAGTTTGGGGATAGAAGTGGAACCATTACCCACCTGATTAAATCCGTACACTGCTGACCAAATATAACGAGGAATATTCTCTCTAATTCTCCCTAAAAATTGAGCGATAGAAGTGGGAGTTTGAATTCCCTGTGCTAAACACCAAACCGAGGTAAAGTGTTGCTGAATATCAATACTAATTCCCGTTTCGATCGCAGGACTAGCTAGAACTATATCATAGTTAAGCAACAACTGATTTAAATTGCCAATTGCTTGATAAGCATCGTGACTAGAATCTGGCAATGACTCTGAATCTATCCGCAGAATTTTCTTCTGAGGAAATTGCTTTCTTAGATAAGATTCTAGGGTAATTGTCCCCCATTTGCTGGTTAATTTTTGTGCTGATAGACAAACAAAAGGTTTTCCTCCCTCTTTAATATGTTTAACTAAATCCTTAACTAGCTGTTGGGGAGTATTATCAGAGTAGTTATAAACTCGCCAAGCTTCCTGATAACTGGGTTTCCACTCGTTACTAATCAAGAAAGGTTCTAGTTTAATAGCCGCTAAAGAAGTTAGATATTCTAGGGAAATATCACTTAAATTAGCATCAGCAACTAAGACTTTTCCCCCACTGCTGACCACAGCTTGTAGCAGAGACTTTAAAGACTTTAAAATTGCTACTCGATTAGCTTTACAAGTATCCCCATTTAACCCATGCCATAGGACTTGTTCGATCTCATCGATAATAATCATAGCTTCTTGCCAATCTTCCGCTTGAAATTTAGCTTGTGATTGGGGATGGAGAGAGTCAATACATAAACCATAACCGTAAATTTGTGCCGCAGGATTATCCCTAATTTTGCTGATATAGTTTAAACCAAAGCGTTGACATAGCTCCTCTACCAGTTTGACTCGATGACCAATAACTAAAACTTTTTGTTGATTGGCAATAGCCTGTTTAACTATCTTAGCTAAAAACTCAGTTTTTCCTGTACCTTTAGCCGATTTAATCGCCATTAACTGCGCTGATGTAGGGATAGCAATATCTGGCAAGTAACGGCTATTTAACTCTAGATGAGGTGAGAGAGTTAAACTATTTAAACTCGCTGCCTTCCAAATTTCCCAAGAGGTAGCTTTTTGATAGACTTGTTGGAAGTAATCTTCTCCTCGATTGATTAGTAAATCATCCACCCCTTTACCGTCAGCAGCATCCCAAGTAACTACCTTTACCTCACAGTTAGCCTGACTGAATAGATAACCCATTCTCTGTAAAGCTAAATTAACCGCTTGTTGGTTCTTTGGTTTAGTTTCTTGATCAAAAACTAGATAAATCTTTCGTCCTGAATTAGCTAATTTTTCTAGCTGCGGAATTAGATGAGATTTGCCGATTCTTCTACCTAATTCGTCCTTGGGAGTACGATAACCATTGTGAATTCCGGGTAAGGCAATTGTCGCATAACCTGCTGTTAGTAATGCCCCCGCTTTTTTCGCTCCTTCCGTAAGACAAATAGGTATCTCTGGATGTTTAATTACCCAGGACCAAAAACCGAGATCCTCTTGCTTATTATCCACTTCTTCAGTTAAAATATTAATACTGATATGCTGGGCTATCCTTTGCCAAATTTTCAGGGGAACCCGCAAAGCAAAGACTCCCGTAGGGGTTTGGGGAGGATGTTCGTACTTAATCGGTTTAGCCTTATCAAGGCTTAAACGGGGAAAATCGGGCTTAAAACAGCCCCAAAGGTCATAATTACCCGTTAATAAGTCAATTCCTGAACACCACCAACCGCCTTGACTGATATGTTCATAACGCTTGAGAATATCATCCCTAACTCTGCCATCATTGCGTCGCGGTAATTCTTGGGAGTAGAGTAGGTATTCACTGGGAGATAACCCCGCTAAACTGGTGACATTGAGATCGATTAACTCCGCATCCACCCCGCTATCACGCCATTCTTCTAAATATTTCATCCTTGTCCTCTACTGGCTAGACGCTATATATAGCGTTTTTGTCCTATTATTCTAGCGGTAAGCCACTAAATAGCGAAAAGAGAAAATTCACTCTCTCAGAGGTTCTCAGAGGAAATTTGACTTTTAATCCACTCTTGTCTTAAATTATCGAAAAGTTAAGAACAAATAAAGTCTGACCACAACCTCCTCAGCAGTTAAGCAGAATCGGATCAAAAATATTTTGTCAATCTGTTTTTAGTATCAAAGAATATTTTTTTTGTCAAGCATACAAAAGAACTATATTTTTTTAGGAAAATCGAGAATTTTTTCCAGAAAATGTCATCCAAAACACTGTTTTTAGGGAACAAAATAATCCTCGCTCTACTACATATAGAGTGATAAGATTATTTAACACGCTAGATGTTGTGTTTTCCCAGAAAATCTGATAGAATACTCTAGTACAAATAGATTAATTTGTCAAGTTTTTTAACGCCGCAATTTCCCAATTATGCAATCGAAGCCCTTGACTACTGCCGTTTCCATTCACAAAAATAACGAAGTAATACCCTTTCGTTCTACCCCTTTAGCTAATATGGGCAGCCATGGAATTAGAGTGATTCGGCGCGATGGTTCCACCACAAGCTTAAATATCGGCAAAATTCGCGAGGTGGTAGAGTGGGCTTGTGAGGGCAAAAAAGTCAATTCAATCGCCTTAGAAGCGGGTTTAACCACACGCCTGCGGGATGGGATTACCACTAGGGAAATACAGGATAATTTAATCAATTGCGCCCTAGAAATGTGTAGTCCAGAGGAACCGGATTGGCGCTATGTGGCGGGAAGATTGCATATTTGGAGTCTTTGGAAAGATACCTTAGTAGCCCGGGGTTATCAGTACGGAAATTACGAGAAAACTGTCAAAACTCAAGTTAAGAATCGGCTATACGACGAAAGAATTCTCATCTATTCTGAGGCAGAATTAAAAGAAGCTGGTTCTTGGATTAATCCCGATTGGGATATCGATTATGACTACGCCGGGGCATTGTTAATCACTAGCCGTTATTTACTCAAAAATGAGTTACCCCAAGAGGCATTATTAACCTGTTCCCTACTGCTTGCCAGTGTGGAAAGTCCTGGTAATAGACTCCCCTGGGCGAAGAAATTTTATCAGGCGATTGCCCAAAGAAAAATCTCTCTTGCCACCCCAATTTTAGCCAATTTACGCACTCCCAAAGGTTCCCTAACCAGTTGTTTTATCCTTTCCATTGACGACAGTTTAGAAAGCATTTTCGGCGAGATTACTAATGCTGCCCGCATCTCAAAAAATGGTGGCGGTGTCGGGGTGAATGTGAGTAGAATTCGCGCCACTGGTAGCTGGGTAATGGGGAAAGCTAATGCTTCCGGTGGGATTATTCCTTGGATTAAATTACTCAACGATACAGCTATTGCAGTCAATCAGGGGGGAAGACGCGCTGGGGCAGTAACTATCGGTGTTGACATCTGGCATTTAGACGTGCCAGAATTTCTGGAAATGCAGACAGAAAACGGTGATCAAAGACGCAAAGCTTATGATATTTTTCCCCAATTAGTTATCACCGATGAATTCATGCGTCGGGTGATAACTAAAGCCGAGTGGACATTAGTAGATCCCTACGAAGTTCGCACTAAATTAGGTATAGAATTAGCGGAACTATGGGGGGAAGAATTTGAAGAGGCTTATCGTTTAGTAGAGGCTAATTTAGATAAAGAGATTGTCCTCTATAAAAAAATCAATGCCCGGGACTTATTTAAAAGTATCATGCGTTCCCAAGTGGAAACAGGAATGCCCTACATTGCCTTCAAAGATACCATCAATCGCGCTAATCCTAATAAACACGATGGCTATATCCCTGGTGTAAATTTATGCACGGAGAGCTTCTCAAATGTCACCCCCGATAAAACTGCCCATTGTTGTAATTTAGTTAGCCTTAATTTAGCCAACATCGACGGGGAAGAAATCGAGTCTAATTGTCAAATCGCTGTCAGGATTCTCGACAACACCATCGATATTACTAACCCTCCCTTTGATAATGCTAAAAACCACAACGATAAATATCGCACTATTGGGGTAGGGGCGATGGGATTGGCTGACTGGTTAGCTAAACGGAAATTATCCTACAATAACCTGTCAGAAATTAGTAATTTATTTGAAGAAATTGGCTATTGGTGTACCTATTCCTCGATGGAATTAGCCAAAGAACGTGGTGCTTATCAAGCTTTCTTGGGTAGTGAATGGAGTCAAGGTAAATTAATCGGTGCCAAACCAGTGGCATGGTTTTTAAATAATGCGGTGCAACCGCAAAGATGGCAACAATTAGCCGAAGATATTCAACGATTTGGCATCCGTAATTCCCATATTACCGCCATTGCTCCTAATACTTCCTCTAGTTTGGTACAGGGATGTACCGCTAGTGTTTTGCCAGTTTATAGTCGCTTTTTCTACGATAAATGGGCAAAGGGAACCGTTCCCATCGCACCACCTTTTATTGAAGAAGCTTTCTGGTTTTATTCAGAGAATAAAAATCTCGAACAGCAACAAGTGGTGAAAGCGATCGCTACTATGCAAGAATGGATCGATACGGGGATTTCTATGGAATTATTATTCAACCTCAATGAAGGGGTTTACTTCCCCGCAGAACCCAACCGTTGTCTCACAGCAAAAGACATCTTTGATACCCTAGTTATGGCGTGGGAATTGGGGTGTAAAGCGATTTATTATATCCGTACCGTACAAAAGGACAATTTTCGAGAGTCTGACGATAGTTGTTCTAGTTGCGCTAATTAAGGCTAAGATAAGTCTTATTCATCACCTAATCACAGCTATGGATAAGACTTTATACGAACAGGATTACTATCTCTGGTTAGAGAAAACCATATCTTTACTAGAAAATCGCCAGTTTTCTGAGTTGGATTTAGAAAATTTAATTGAAGAAATAAAAGATATGTCCAGAAGAGAACGTCAGAAGTTAGAGAGTTTACTAACTAAACTCTTGGAACATTTACTTAAATTAACTTATTGGCAATCTAAGCGCGATTACAATAAAAACAAGTGGCGACGTGAGATTTTAAATTTTCGCATTCAAATAAAAAGAATTATTAGCAACAAAAAGGATGGAACTTATAATACAAACTTAGCATCTTACCTCACCGAGATTCTTGAGCCATGTTATGAGGATGCTTGCCATCTATTTGTCGAAGGTTCTGGCATCGATAAAAGACTTTTAAGTGCTACACCTATTGGAGCAATCGACCAAATTTTAGATGAAAATTGGTTTCCTGAGTTTCTCGGAGAGGATTAAGCAATGAAAAGTGATTTATACGAAAAAGATTACTATCTCTGGATAGAGAAAACCATATCTTTACTAGAAAATCATCAATTTTCCGATTTGGATTTAGATAATCTCATCGAGGAAATTAGCGACATGGGCAAAAGCCAACGACAAAGTTTAAAGAGTTATTTAACTCGGTTATTAGAACATTTGCTAAAACTGGTTTACTGGGAGTCGGAATTAGAATATAATCAAAGAGGATGGAAAAATGAAATTCGTAACTTTCGCCTACGAATTCAACAAATTATTGAAGACAGTCCCAGTTTAAAGCCCTATCTATCGGAAATTTTCTCGTCCTGTTATCAAAATGCGCGTAAATTATTTCTGGATTTATCTGGAATGGCTGAAAATTTGGTCAGTTTAGCTCCAATTTGCACTATAGAACAGGCTTTAAATGAGGATTGGTTTCCTGAAATCTCAAAATAATGGGGGATAATTATGGAAAATAACTTATAGGAAAAAGATTACTATCTCTGGTTAGATAAAACCATATATTTACTAGAAAATCATCAATTTTATGATTTAGATTTAGAGAATTTAATTGACGAAATAAAATCTATGTCTATAAGTCAACAGAAAGCCCTTAAAAGTAATCTAACTGTGATTTTATGGCATTTACTAAAATACTTACAAGAGCCAGAAAAACAAATCAGAAGCTGGGCATTAACCCTTTTTGAGCAGCGAGAAAGAATCGAAGAAGATTGAGAAAATAGCCCTAGTCTTAAGATTTTTTTAACAGAAGAAAATTTAAAAAAATGCTATGATAAAGCCAGAAAAAAGCCGCTATTGAAACAGGGATAAACCTAGAGAAATTCCCGAAGGATTGCCCATTTACTTTGGCAGAAGCCCTAGATTTTGAATTTATTCCTAGTCAAAATCAAAACATTTGACTTTTTACCAAAAATCTATTATAACCTAAAAGTGCCATAATATCCAAGTAATCATGTCCTTACATTTAGTTAATTCTTGCCATTCGATGCCCATTTCCCCGATCTTCAATCCGGCGGGAGATGATGCGATCGAAAACCGTTCGATCTGGTTTGGTAACACCACCAACCTGATGCAGTTAAACGATGTCCGCTACACCTGGGCGGTGGGTTTATATCAACAAATGCGCGAAAATTTCTGGATCCCGCAACGCTTAGATATCACTCAAGACGTGACTGAATACGGGCATCTTACCGACGAAGAAAGATATGCATATCATGGTATTTTGTCCTATCTAACCTTTCTTGATTCCGTGCAAACCTGTAATATTCCCCACCTAAAAGGTAGCGTCACTGCGCCAGAAATTAGTCTTTGTATGGCGGAACAAATTTCTCAAGAAGCCATGCACAATCAAAGTTATCAATACTTAATTGAAACGATTATTCCCCCAGATCGCAGAGGTGAAGTTTATGACTTTTGGCGTACCGATAAAGTTCTCAGGGATCGCTGTGAATTTATTGCTACTCTCTACCAGCAATACATCGATAAACAAACTACTGAAAGCTATTTTATCGCCCTTGTCGCCGATTATTTGCTGGAGAGTTTGTATTTTTACAACGGGTTAAATAATGATGTAGCCCACTAGCATCGTGAGGTGTTAGTTAAAACTCGCCAAATTGCTGGGAAGCCCTAAAGCCCTTAAACCAAAGCGAAGTCTGAAAAGATAAGCGTAAAGGAGCGAGAGCAGAAAAAATTTAAGGGATTTAATAAAAGCCGTAAGGCAGTTATTAAAAACAATGGGTAATCAGCAGCCAAGCCTCTATTTTAAAGGGGAAGGTTCAACGAACAGAGGGTGAGTATCTTCTTCCGCTTGGTAAATATGTCAAATTATAAATGTAAAAATTTTTTTTTACAGATATGGAGACTGGCGTTATTTACAAAGTGCAGAACCTTGAAAACGAAAGAGCATATATTGGGTGTACCCGAAATTTTCCACAAAGGATAGGTCAACACTTGTTGCTATCAAGTATTGGAGACGAATCATTGAGATTTTACCCAGAGTTAAAAAAGTATCCTGAAAAATTTTACTTTCAGATACTAGAGTCTGGAGTAACTCTTTGTCGATTAAGGGAAAGAGAAAGTTATTGGATAAACAAGCTTAACTCTATTGAGTGCGGGTATAACGAATGTCTGTATAGTGGGAATGAAAAAATTTCTTTGATACAAGTCAATGAAATAAAGCTAATCCTCAAGACAGAGAAAACTAAGTTTTCCGTTATTGCAGAGTTTTTTAATATTGATGCCTCTACTATATCTGACATCAATTGCGGAAAAGCTTGGTACGATCCATCAATAACCTATCCAATCAGACGCAGCACTGTAAAACGAAAAAAACTCTCTATAGATCAGTTAAGGTTAATTCATGAACTGCTGTCTGACATAAATATCTCTTTCTCTGAGATAGCCGCAATGTTCGGATGGGAATCAGAATCTGTTATCAGAAAGATTAACGCAGGAACTTACTCTGTAAAAATCTTGGATGATAATAGTTATCCAATACGCTCTATCGATTCAAGAAAAGGTTCAAGGAGATAATGGTATGTTCTAGCCCCACTCTGAAAGGATGGGTAGTTGCGTCATCTTTTTCTATAATCTCGCTTCTCGACAGTTAATGTCTGGTAGTGCTGACGTTTTCAAAATGATCAACCGGGACGAATTAAGTCACGTCCGTTTGTATCAAAAACTTATTCCCGAAGCCATGGCAACTTTTTCCCATTCCGTTGAACAGATTTATGAGATGTTCGATAGTGCCGTTAAACACGAATGTCGCTGGACAAATCACATCGTTGGCAACGACATTTTAGGTATTACCGAATACAGTACCGAACAGTACACTAAATACCTCGCTAATATTCGGCTGAAAGCGATCGGACTTGAGCCTTTATACAGGGAAGAAAAGTATAACAAAAGTCCCTATAACCATCTGGAACGCTTCTCCGATACCAAAAAAGAAGGCCACACCAAAGCTAACTTTTTTGAAGCAACCGTTACCAGTTATGTTATGTCTTCTGGCTTAACTGGATGGGATGAAATTTAAAATTTACAGGACAAGAATAACCCAATTTCTTACCATAAAGTGGCAACTTTGTCAAATATTTTGACAACTTTTGACCCTCTCTTGCAGAAATACCGACAATCAGCAAATGCACTTCTGGGTTTGGGGGGTTCTACCCCCAAAAGCCTAGATTTACTGATAAAATCGGAAGTAATGACCAATTTTAGAAGATATACTTAGGGCTTGCTCAATAAATCTAAAAACCTTGTTGGATAATATTTTTAGGCTTTTTTGAAATCAAAAAGTGCCAGCCATTGGAGTGATCGGGGGGGAAATTTAGGCACTTTTTCCCTGAAAATTAGGTAATTGACCCCGGCGGTTCGACAAGCGGTTCGGACCTCGGCGTGAGACTTCGGCGTGAGCTCACCGTCGAAGCCTCACCGTCCACTCGACTGAGCTCGCCGAACGTCCTGAAAATGGGTAAAACCCTACACCCCCCCTGCCCCCCCGATGTCGTGGGGGCAGGGGGGGCCACACCCTACCCCCACGAAAAACTTTTTCAGCAGACCCTAATTATGACGATTGCCATCATAATGAATTCTCGCCCCGGCCCATTGTAATTTTTCCTGTAGAGTCTGATAAAAAGAATAGCTTTCCCGCAGGATAATAAATTGGGCGAATTTTTCGGCTTTGGTAACTCCCACCCATTGCCCGGGCCAAATGGAAGTGGCTAAAGCACCATCCATCCAGAGTTTAGTATTTAATTCGTAGTCTCCCAGGGGCCAAATACTGACCAGAGATGCCGGGGGAATGACAATCGGCCGACTGGAGAGACTCAAGGGACAAATCGGGGTGACAGCGATCGCTTCCATGCCGGGGTGTATAATCGGACCATTAGCGGAAGCGGTGTAACAGGTGGATCCCGTGGGAGTAGCCACTAATAGGCCGTCTCCTTGGTACTGATCTACTACTTCCCCGTCCACTTCGATTTCGAGGATCGAGGTGGGCATCCTATCGATACTAGCGGGTTTCACACACATCTCATTCAGGGCATAAAATGCCTCGCTCACTGGCTGCGGGTTCCTTTTATCCCCTTCATAGATTCTGGCCGTTAACATCATCCGTTGTTGTACCGCATAGTGATCGGATTGTAAACGCTCCCAGACCGTCTCCGTATCTTGGAAAATCTCAAAAGGTTCCGTTAAAAATCCCAGATGGCCGCCGACATTCACCGCTAAAATCGGAATGTCTTCGTGAGCTAAATAGCGAGCGGCGGCTAAAATGGTTCCATCTCCGCCTAAAACGATGGCGAGGTCGATTTTTCCCGATGCTGAGGCTAAAAATACTGGATAGGGATTATCTTTAAAGCCACTGGGTCCCATTAAAACTTTACACTGACGGGCTTCTAACTGTTTAGCGCATTTTTCCGCCCATGCTTTACTTTGGGGATGGTTGGCCTTGTGAGCGATGATGACTTGTTTTAACTGCACAGAGTTGAGACCTGGTTCGGAGGTTCTATATTTTTAACAATACCAAGACTGGGCAGATCGGGTGAAAAGTAACAGGTAAAAAAGGGGGTTGGGGGAATCACCTCGGCCTCACTGTAGCCAATTTGACAGAATTAATCGATAGATAGAGGTAAATGGAAGTAACTAGGATAAGTTCGCAGGTTTTAGCAATCTTATCCCCTTTTTTCCCTGTAACTGCTGTATCTGTGTCACTTTTTCCCAATTATCTCCCTCAACAGCCCTACCACTTAATTTCCCCGCAAGGTTATAATTGTATTAAGATGTGTAACAGTTCTCTGGCAAACTCTTGACAAAGGATAACAAATCTGCTCTCCCAAAAAACAGGAAAGGTTTTATTTCTATGACATTAATTCAAACCGCCCAATTATCGCTGGAAACCTCGGCTTTAGCCTTTTTTAAGCAGACAGAAGGACGCTGGCAATCCCAGAGACGTTATTACACCCTCACCCAAGAAACGGAACCCCAAGAAGTTATCAGCGCCATCGAGATTAAATATTTACCCCAAGGCAGCGAACCATTAATTCAACTTGCCCGTTTACATAATCTGGAAGATATAGCTTTATTAGGTGGCACGGAAGTGACTTGGCAAAGTAATTATCTCCGTCCCCAGAGTAAAAAACCCTCCAACGGTTCCACTATATTCGGTATTTTAGATAATATTCTCTATCGCGATCGGGGATTTGCGACGGATAAACCCGTTAGCGCTATTTATACCTTTCCTAACCCCTCTACTCTCTGTCTGAGAACAGAATACGCCGGTTCTGTCTTTGAAGAAGAAATTAAACTCATCGGTCAACAATATCGCACCCGACAAACTATTATCTCTCGCGCCGGTCAAGAATTGATGATCGGTCAATATCTAGAAAAACGGGTCAATTAGTCAAAAAATCGGCGGCTATTCCCATAATTTTGACTTTTATCCTAGAAATAGGGCTGAAATCAAGTCAGCCCTTCCCATAACTCCCCTTTAAACCGGGGTTAAATTGTCTTGATTCTGACTAGCGAGAAACTTCTCTAATTCCGTAATTGCATCGGCATCGACTTTAGTTTGCATGGGACAGAATTTCGGTCCACACATCGAACAAAACTCCGCAGTCTTATAGATATCTGCGGGTAAAGTCTCATCGTGGTATTCCTTAGCGCGATCGGGATCCAAAGATAACTGAAATTGACGATTCCAATCGAAATTATAACGAGCTATGGAGAGTTCGTCGTCACGATCACGCGCCCCGGGACGATGACGGGCGATATCTGCCGCATGAGCCGCTATTTTGTAGGCAATTAAGCCATTTCGCACATCTTCAGCGTTGGGTAAACCGAGATGTTCTTTCGGGGTGACATAACATAACATCGCCGTCCCGTACCAACCCGCCAGAGCCGCCCCGATCGCCGAAGTGATATGATCGTATCCGGGGGCAATATCGGTGACAAGGGGACCGAGAACATAGAAAGGTGCTTCGCTACACTCCTCCATCTGTTTTTTCACATTAAACTCAATTTGGTCCATGGGAACATGGCCCGGTCCTTCCACCATCACCTGTACATCGTGTTCCCAAGCGCGACGCGTTAGTTGGCCGAGGGTTTTCAATTCCGCTAATTGGGCCGCATCGGAAGCATCGTGGGTACAACCGGGACGTAGGGAGTCACCGAGACTAAAAGAAACGTCATAACGCTTGAAAATCTCGATAATTTCGTCGAAATGGGTATAGAGAGGATTTTGCTTGTGGTGGTGCAGCATCCACTTAGCAATAATACCACCGCCCCGGGAGACAATCCCGGTCAGACGAGTTTTGACTAAAGGCAGGTGTTCGATGAGGATTCCCGCGTGAATCGTCATGTAATCTACCCCTTGCTGGGCGTGTTTTTCGATAATGTGGAGGAAATCTTCGGGGGTGAGCTTTTCAATATTGCCGTGAACGCTTTCCACCGCTTGATAGATGGGTACAGTACCGATGGGGACAGGAGAAGCATTGATAATCGCGGTGCGAATTTCGTCCAAATTACCGCCACCAGTGGAGAGATCCATCACCGTATCCGCGCCGTATTTAACCGCTAGGTGTAATTTTTCCAGTTCTTCGTTAATATTCGAGGAGTTAGGGGAAGCCCCGATATTAGCATTAACTTTACACTTAGAAGCAATACCGATCGCCATGGGTTCGAGGTTGAGGTGATTGATATTAGCGGGAATAATCAGTCTTCCCCGGGCAATTTCGCCGCGAATCAATTCGGGAGAGAGATTTTCCCGTTTTGCCACATAGGCCATCTCTTCGGTAATTATCCCCTGACGGGCGTAGTGCATTTGCGATACATTTGCTTGTCCGCGCCGGGGGGCAACCCATTCTTGTCTCATAATTTTATTTCCTCTGTAAACAGCTTCCCTACGCTGGAATTACCCAGTCTCAGGTTCTAAGGGTCTTTCTCAGCCTGATTATCCCAGACACCCCTAGCTATGACGGCAATTGTATCACTCTTGACGACTGAGGAGATAAAGCTTAAGATTGTTGTTTGATTAGGCGGTTATCAGTTATCAGTTATCAGTTATCAGTTATCAGATGTGAGTTTTGGCTCTTCTGGTTTCTGTGTGGAAACGAGGTCTATACTGATAGTTTATTTAACAAAATAGTCCTAAAAGTCTTTCCCAGTAAACATTTCACGATTTCATAAGCAAAAATTATCACACAAAGTCGAGAAGAGCCGAGTTTTCAGTTCACTGATTATACTAAATTCGGTTATTAAAAACTGATTATTTATTCCCCCTTTTGCCTCTTGCCTTCTGCCTCTTGCCTCTCCTGATATGTAGCCTATGCTCAACGGATTTAGTATTACTGTTTACTGTTTACTGTTCACGGCAAAAAACTTCCCACTTCCCCACTCCCTTGCTGATTCCGAAAAAAAGGGGCAGGCAAAAAGCCTACCCTAGGATTAATGATTAGTCAATCAAACCTTAGACATCGTAGTAGAGAGAGAACTCGTAGGGGTGGGGACGTAAGCGCATCGGGTTAACTTCGTTATCGAGTTTGTAGGTGATCCAGTTGTGGATAAAGTCTTCGGTAAAAACACCAGAATCGGTCAAAAAAGCGTGATCTTTTTCGAGACTTTCTAGTGCTGCTTCTAGAGAACCGGGGGTAGAGGGTATTTTTGACAATTCTTCGGGACTGAGTTCATAGATATCCACATCGAGAGGTTCTCCCGGTTCAATTTGATTTTTAATCCCATCGATACCAGCACAGAGCATAGCTGCAAAAGCGAGGTAGGGATTAGAAGTCGCATCAGGACAACGGAATTCTAAACGTTTAGCTTTCGGGTTGCTTCCCGATAAAGGAATCCGAATCGAAGCGGAGCGATTACCTTGGGAGTAGGCCAGGTTTACTGGGGCCTCAAAACCGGGGACGAGACGCTTGTAAGAGTTGGTGGTGGGGTTAGTTAAAGCTAAGAGTGCGGGAGCGTGTCTAAGCAAACCACCGATGTAGTGCAGTGCCATTTGGCTGAGTCCGGCGTATTTATCCCCAGCGAACAGGGGTTGACCATCTTTCCAGATAGACTGGTGAACGTGCATCCCGGAACCATTATCGCCAAAGATGGGTTTAGGCATAAAGGTGACGGTTTTACCGTATTTCTTGGCCACGTTCTTGATGCAGTATTTATAGGTCATCAAGTAGTCGGCAGCCCGTACTAGGGTAGAGAATTTAATCCCTAGCTCGTTTTGACCACCAGTAGCGACTTCATGGTGATGTTTTTCGATGGGAACTCCGCAGTCGGCCATGGTTAAGAGCATTTCCGTGCGAATGTCTTGAGAGGTATCGGTGGGACTAACGGGGAAATAACCCTGTTTGTAGGCGGGTTTATAGGCAAGATTTCCGTCCTTTTCGTCTTTACCGCTATTCCAACGACCTTCGACACTATCCATGTAGTAATAGCCGGAGTTGGCGGTTTGGTCAAAACGAGCGCTATCAAAAAGGAAAAATTCTGCTTCCGGTCCAAAATATACGGTATCACCTAAACCGGTAGTGCTAAGATAATCGATCGCTTTCTGGGCAATAGAGCGAGGATCGCGGCTATACCATTCACCGGTTCTCGGTTCTTTGATGCTACAGATCATGCTTAGGGTGGGTTCCTTGTAGAAGGGATCGATCCAAGCGGTGGTAGGATCGGGAACCATGGCCATGTCGGATTCGTTAATTGCTTTCCAACCGCGAATACTGGAACCATCGAAGGCAACACCATCGCTGAAAGAGCTTTCATCGATTTGATCGTAGTAGAACGAGCAGTGTTGCCAGATACCGGGCATATCAATAAATTTTAGGTCAATAATCTTAATATTGTTGTCCTGAATCATTTTCAAGACTTCTTGTGGCGTTTCGGGCATGGAAAACTCCTTTGACGTATGGATCGGTTCTTAAGCTTCTCAAAAAACCCATCCTAAACAGTCACTTTGTCCAGTTTTGTATTTTTCGATACAAAATCTTTGATCCTAGCTTGAAAAAATCTGTAATTTTCTTGTTCAGGTCGGTAATGGCTCCCAATGGCGATTTGCCCATCGGCTTCTACTGTCTCGGCTCTCTTATTCTTTGTGTGATAAGTTCAACTTAATATGGAAGCGGTCAATCTTTGTGTCCTTCGTGCCTTTGTGGTTCGTTCCACATTTTACCCACCAAACCCAAGAGGGCCGGCTATTTTGACACAATCATGATAGATGTCCTTGGCTGGCATGGTAATCTCCTCCAATTGCCCTCATTTTAACGGAAGACGATAGTTCGCCTGAGAAGCAGTAAAACAGGGGAAAACACCTGAGACTCCCTGCTCTGTCAACCCCTAAGCTAGGGAGAGAAATGTAAAGATTTATAAAATTGTAGCTTTTGATACAGTTGTGAGGGGGGAGTGTGTATTGTTTCCCTGTCCTCCTTCTGTCTTGGGTTAAGCGATAGCCCAACCCAAGCTACGAGGGGGAACCTACTACGTTCTTTGTCCCCTTTCTCCTGTAACAGTTCTTGATGGGTTTGTCTGAGTTTAGCCTGATTGATAATGATAGCGAGCTTGTAAAAAATAAACCTTATTTCCTGTGACTTTATAAACCAAACGATGCTCTAAGTCGATCCGTCGTGACCAAGTGTCGGCAGCAATATACTTAAGAGGTTCGGGTTTACCCAATCCTGTAAACGGATCGCCATCCAAAATATCTGCTACTAAGTCTAAAATTTTATCGCCTTTTTTCGGTTCGTTCCGATACCACCAAGCTAGATCTGCTTTGAAATCAGGACTAAAAACGGGCAAATAACCATGAATAGGATTTTTTTTAGGTTTATCTGGCTTATTTTCTCTTTTACGACTCAATTCCTAACTCCTCTTTCAATTCAGCTAATGTTTGAGGAGTTGCATCTTCTGTCTGGGTCCATGCTAAAGAGCGAAATAAGCGTTGGGCATTTTCTGGCGATCGCAATAAATAAACACACTCTAATAAACTGGAAAGCTCATCTTCAGCAATTAAGGCGACATTTTTCTGATTGCGACGCTTAATGACGATAATTTGCGATTCGTCACACACCTGATCTAAGATACTGGCTAAATTCATTCTCGCCTGAGAGTAAGTGGTTTCTTTGCTTAACATGATTTTTAGGGGAGACTTGTACAACCTTATTGTACACTTTAAAGCTCTTGAAGTCCCCAAAAACCCCAAAATCTGAGTCGCTCGTTAGGGAGAAAAATGTAAAGATTTATTAAATTGTAGCTTAGGATACAGTTGGGGGGGAGTGTGTATGCTTGTTTTTAGTTTTTTCAAGCCAAAATACATTTTTTAAGAGGAATTTAGCCATGACATTGGCAAAACTTGTCAAAAACTCCGTGGGAGGGGGCGCAATACTTATCAGTCTGGCGGTAACTGGGAATGCACAGGCTGCTATATTGTCCTATGGCGGTGCTGGCGCAACTCAGGGCTTTAACCCTGGCACTCTCAACATTGGTCGCCAATTTACCGTCACCGGGTCGGGCATCACTGTCATAGACTTGGGCGTTTTCGACTTGGGCGGGAATGGCTTGGTAGACTCACATGATGTAACCCTGTTTAAAATCAACTCAGGTGCAGGGGCAGCGAACGCCAATGTCTCAGCCATCAATGGCGGTTCGGTCAATATCGCCAGCGGCACTGGTGCTTCACTAGAAAGTTCCTTTCGCTTTAAATCCCTTACCAACGCCATCTATTTAGCACCGGGCGATTACTCGGTAATTGCATACGGCCTGAATAAAAGTCGCGATGCCTATGGTGAAGGTGGGCAGCTTCCTGCGGGGGGCAACGTCAGCAATATTGGCTTTACTCCTTTTGAGTTTGTCACTGCCAGTAGCCCTGCTTATCCTAGCGCAGGCGATACTAATACCGCCTTGTCTAGCGCATCTTTTCGTTACAACTTAGGCAACACTACCTCTACCTCTGTTCCCGAACCCTCCTCCATCCTCAGCCTCCTCGCTCTCGGCACTCTCGGCGCAGCTTCAACCCTGAAGCGTAAACTAAAACCCTCCCAATCCACCGAAAAAGAAACCACAAAAGTAGGCTAAATTGCCTCTAAAAATACCATAAATACCCCTTCATTCAATCTTGAGGGGGTTTATTTTTTTCTTCATCAACAATCTGTAAAACACTGCTGTATAAAGGTGCAGCCACCCAAAATCCTGCTTGATCAATCAAAGCGTCTAGTAGGGGTTTCACCTCAGAGATTAACCCTCGATTCTTCGCCTCAACTAAAATGCCCAGAATTCCTGTGTATCGAAGATTAAGTCTAGCAGCAATTCTACGACCACGACGCTCATCAATCAAAACTTGATCTGCTCCCAACTCAAGTGCTAAAGCAATAGCCTCAGCTTCTCCCTTATCTAGTTCATCTGCAAGAGCTTCAATCACTGTGCGGTTAGTTACCGTTCGAGTTTGAATCCAATCTAAGGTTTGGACTTCTATTGAACCTGCTACCGGAAAATCAGGCTCAGTTAATTCTCGATAAACTGCTTCAGGAATAAAAACTATTTCGTAAAGTTGTTGTAGCAGATGAAGTTGATTAATGGCGGCAAGATTGTTGATAGGGGATGTATCACTGACAACAATCACAATCTTCCCATCTCCCGCAAGTTCTTAATATCCTGTTCAAAATCTTCGACATCGTAGTGTACCGGAATTTGACGACTTGCAAGTAGGTGTTGAAAAGCAATACGATTCATTCCTGCAAATCGACTCGCTTGAGCAAGGGTGAGCTTCTCTTTTTGAAAGAGCATGACCGCAATTTCCTGCCTCATCTCAGCTTCAGTCATGCGTGTGGCACTGAGAATTTCATCGGAGATATCAATACTCATAGCTATAACCCTATCTATCCCTTCCTATTGGAATAATATCATAACCCCGTTCATTTAGTCAGTTGAGGGGGTTTATTTTTTGCGTCTTTTCCTCTTACACATTTTACACATTAAGAATCGGTTTTATGCTATTGAGTTACCAAAGCCAATAGAAGAGGCTTTATTATCAGTTGCCAACTAAAACCGTCCCAATCCACCAAAAAAGAAACCACAAAAGTAGGCTAAATTACCTCTAAAAATACCATAAATGCCCCTTCATTCAATCTTGAGGGGGTTTTATTGTATAACAGAGGGATGAGTAAACTAGATCAACTTACGCAATCTTGAGCTATAATCGGCAATGAGGTCGAATCCGAACAACGATCAGAAAAAACTCCTGATTGCTGAACTTAAAAAAGCAGCAATCAAACATACCCCAGAAAATATTATCATAATTACTCAAGATACTAGCGGGAAAATTGTTTTTCTAGAAACTGGAAAAGCAGGTGACAAAGGTTCTGGATTGCTGCATATTCTAGAAAATCATCGAGAAGATTTTCTCCAGAGAGGTATTACTGAAGAACAAATTCCCGATTTAATTGTAACAGCTATTAGTGAGGGAAAAATTATTGGCATACAAGGAAAAAGTCGCATAATTTATCAAGTAGAAATCAATGGAATTATTCAGTATGTTTCTCTAGAAATTAGTCATAATGGTTACTTAGTGAGTGCTAATCCAACTCCAACTCGATTAATTAACAAACTTATTCAGGAATGATAGTTATGGCAATCAGAATCAAACTTTGGGCAGATTATGGAAGTTACCCACTTTGGGGAGTAGATGAAATTGATAACATTGCTCCTGAAGAATTGCCATTAAGTAAAGAAACTATTCAGCGTTTAAACGCATGGCAGGATACTTACGATAAGACTTTAAATCAAGACTATCCACCTTTATCAGATTTTCCTAATCAGCAAGCTGAAATGGATTTTAAACAAGAAGGAATTAGTTTATGGAAACAGTTACGTCTTGAACTGGCCCCGGATTATGAAGTTTTCTACCAAAATGAAGGTCAATTGTTCAGACATCCTAAGGAAATAACCACAAAATCTACAGTACAAAAAATAACAGTTTGAGTATCATCACCCTCGGCACTCTCGGCGCAGCCTCAACCCTCAAGCGCAAACTAAAACCCTCTAAATCCACTGAAAAAGAAACCACAAAAGTAGGCTAAATTGCTTCTAAAAATACCATAAATGCCCCTTCAATCAATCTTGAGGGGGTTTTGTTTTTTTATATCTCTTTTTTGGCAATAGATGCTATAGTGAAGGGCCACTCTTTAAGATTGCTTGATCGATCGTGGACTTTGAGATTATCAGCGATATTACGAATATCGAGATTATTGCCACAGGAACAGGAATTCGTAATCGGGAACGGTTGCAAAAACAGTATGGCAAAGGTAAATGGAGAAAATTAAAGGGCATAGCCCAAGTTCAGCTTGCCAATGGTATAGTAAGGTTAGCTGAAGTCCATTAGTATGAAGCTCATGGCATCGGCAAAAAAGAATTTAAGCTCAAGCTACCGTTTCTAGATTGACCATGAAAATAGAGTCATCTCCAACAAATAAGTTCGCAGTTTGTCTCAATAATGAATGCTACGAAGCTTCACTAGAGGTGGGAAAAATATACCGCGTTATCCCTGATGAGACAGCGGAAATAAACAGTCTAATTCGGGTTATTGATGAAAGTGGTGAAGATTACGCTTTTTCTGTGAATCGGTTTCATCCTATTGAGTTACCAAAGCCAATAGAAGAGGCATTGTTATCAATGGCCAACTAAAACCCTCTCAATCCACTGAAAAAGAAACCACAAAAGTAGGCTAAATTGCCTCTAAAAATACCATAAATACCCCTTCATTCAATCTTGAGGGGGTTTATTTTTGGCATCTATTAATACTTCTAAAAATTGTCAAACTTATTAATGATGTCTTGAATTTGCTGCGCTGGGATGTCTGTTTGGTCAGATTTGGCATAGATGAGGAGCATCAAAACACAACTATTGTCTTTAAGTTGATAGATAACACGATAGCCGCTACTTTTGCCCTTTTGAATATCGCTGTTTTTGAGGCGAACTTTAAAGACAGTGTAGCCCGTCCCTGGGATTCGATCGCCGATGAATTTGCCTATCTGAAGGTCATCAATTAGGGGTTGTATATCAGTACGAATGCTCCGATAGCGTTTGGCGAGGGTGCGAAGTCGGTCCTTGAATTCATCAGAGAAAAGGATTTTAATAGAGGGGATTCCTTCAGACATCTATGCCATCCCACAGTTCAGAGATGGGATGTACTTTGCCTTCTTTAGCTTGCTGAAGAGAAATACAAAGACTGGTGAGGATCAGTTCTTTGGGTTCGTCGTCGGGGTCAGTGGATGGAGTGAGGATATTACGCGATACTAGCAATTGGTAGAAATCATCGAGTGCCATTCCCGTTAGTTCGGCTGCTTGTTCAAATTGAAGACGTTGCTGCTGATAGAGCATGATAGCGATTTCCGTGAGCATTTGAGCTTCAGTCATTTGGACTGTTTGCAGAAGTTCAGTGGGAAGGATGAGGCTCATAGAGGTTTCATTAAGTGGTGGTAACTTCATTGTATCGCCATTAAAAAGTAAACCACAAAAGTTGGCTAAATTGCTTCTAAAAATACCATAAATGCCCCCTTAATTCAGTTAGTTTAGAGTGCAAAACGCCAGAACAGCAGCCGGTTGTCGAGAGATGATGTCAAATCCCGTCATACTTTATCTTTATTTCTGACCTGCTGCCTAGACAAATTAGAAAGTAAAAGTCGTGCGGATAGTACCGATAACTAAGGTGGAATTGTTGTTATTTGAGTTGGGAGAAGTAATCACGATTACCCCCGGAGTAAGGGCAATATTATCGGTGAGTTTCCACTCATAAAATCCTTCGATATGAAAGGAAGTATCGGGATCATTAGTGCCACTACCATCATTTAATCTAATACTAGAACTAGATACCCAAGGCTGCATACCAACAATAATACCGGCGGTATTTCCTTCCTTAAATAAATCAGGAAAAGCCAAAGTTATCGCCCAATTCCAGATATCTAAATCCCCGCGTTCTAGTTGTCCATCTAAAGTGCTAAGAGTTCTCGCTTTTGTGTAACCACCCCAACCACCGAGGACAAAACCATCGACAATTCGCCAACTAAATTGTAAACCCAAACTATTATTAATTGTCGGGACAGCCTCCCCGAATAGCTCTTCGGTGAAAAATTGGAAATTCGAGCGCTGGCTTCCCGTTCCCGTATCTAATTGGTTATAACCATGAAAGTAGGATAAAGCAATGCCAAAATTCTCGTTTGGAACATAACCCAGCTGCCCTAGGGCAGTATAGGAACCGTTAAATAAACCCGCGCCCGGGTTAGGATCGTTAGCATCTCCAGCAAGATAACCGGCGCTGAATTGGAAAGCCCCATAATTACCCTGTAAACCGAGTCCAGTTTGTCCGGGGGCAAAATAAAGGGGATTGCGGGTACCAAAAGCGGAAAGCGCCCCACTAGCACCATCTCCATCCAAAAAGTTGAGGGTATTGGTAAAGTCATCTTTAGCACCTCCCGTCGCTTCTAACCAGAGTTGGATATTTTCCGTTAGGGGGAAACTGTAGTTTAAAACTTCTAGTAGTAAATCATTGCCGTCCGGTTGAGTAAAGGCTAAGGTACTTGCAAAAGTTCCCGTCGTATCGGCTAAATCGGCAATATTTCCCGTTGCTAGACGGGTATAGAGTAAATCTTTGCCTGTGAAGCTAGTATTTAATTCTAAACGGGCCCGATAACCAAAAGCTGGTACTTGGGGAATCCCTTCACCACCGTTTTTTTCTCCTGTGGCTACCCCATATAATGCCATCACCACTTCCCCAGTTAATTTAGTGGTGGTGGAAAATTGATTATTTTCCAGAAAAGCGACTCGATTTTCTAAGTTATCAACCCTTGCTCCTAGGGCTGCTAATTCTGTCTCGAATTCCCTGACTAATCGCTTGATTCTGTCTAGATCTTCTTTTAATACCGCCACTCCTTCTTGAATCAATCTTTCTAGGGTATTTAAGCAAGCATTCAACCCCGCGGCAAATTCCCAACGAGTTAAAGCGCGTTCACCGCGAAAAGTGCGGTCAGGATAACCTACTATACAACCATACCTCTCCACGAGACTTCTTAAGGCCTCAAAAGCCCAGGCGGTGGGAGAAACATCCCGCAATTGATTGACACTTGTTACCTGTGCCATGGGGTTACTAGAGAGGTTTTCGAGACTATTAGCCAGTACCGGACCAGAAAAACCCAGTAATATCGCTGCTGTTAGGAAATTTTGCTTGATTTTCATTGCTGGTTCCCACACCTACAAGAATGATTATTGTTCTCAGTATAATCAGGTTAGCAAACTTTTTCCAGTCTGGCACTGTTGCAAATATTTTTCAAATGTTACTCCAGATAAAATCTGAATTGCCTAGCATTTATTGGTTCAAATAAATCTTAAATGATAATAAAAGCAATAAGTAAATAATTTTATTGTTCCTAAGAACAAGATAGAGACGCTGCTGACAGCATCTCTAAATGATTATTTTTGGTTCAATTGAGGATAAAAAAGAGGTAACTAGCGCAATTCGGCGTTAAACTCGTTAAAAGAGCGTCTTTTTAACTCTAGCGATTGCGATCGAGGCAAAAGATCAAAAACCTTTCTTAAGACATCATCCACATCTTCATATTTAACATTGCCCAAACCATCATAAACCACTTTACCTTGTTGGTCTAAAACCACCGTTTGGGGAACCCCACCGCGATAATAGTAACCCGGCTCATCGGCACGATAGGAAGACTTTAAGGGGATAGAATCGACAGTAACGGGGATAATACTGGCGGCGCGACCGTAAAACTCTTGAAAACGGGAGACAATCGCCGCAAATCGCTTACAATCACTACTATCATCCAGATAATAGACAATAATAGCCGGAATTTTCCGTTGAAAAGTTTCCGCTAAATTGAGACGCGGTGGCACGAGGGAACCATTACCCGCATAGACCACAAAAATATTACCATCGAGGCGATCGTCATCGATTCCCGCGTAGGCGCTAGGGGTTAGCCAAGGAGACCAACTCGTCAGGGCCATAATAAGAAAAACAAGACAGATCTGAAGACGCAGCCGATAACGAGATTTCATGATCAACAGGGTTAAAATATTAAGACAATTTTCAGTGTAAAAAATCTTGTGACCTTCGAGCGCGATAATTCCCAAACCACCCCGCGAGTCATTGCCGCTAACTCGCGCTTTGCCGATACTTATTATGCCATTCTAGGACTACATCCGAGGGCCTCGGTGATCGAAGTGCGACGCGCCTATCGGGAACTCAGCAAACGATACCACCCCGATACTACCGAACTCAGCCCCGAAGTGGCAAAGGTTAAATTCCAGCGTCTTAACGAAGCTTATGCCACCCTGAGTAATCCCGATCGCCGTTCCCTGTATGATTTACAGATAGGTTACTCGCGCTGGAATGTCATCCAAACCATCCCCGATAGCGATGAACCCATAGCTAATCGTAGCGCCTATCTCGATCCTACCGATCGCCCCCTATCTTCGGGAGAAATTTTTGCTTTGTTTATCTTGGCACTCACCCTGCTCGGCTGCTTGTTACTAGCGGTGATTATTGCTATGCTTCGAGGAGAGAATGCTGTCACTGTAGCCCAATTATTTTTGATTTAGATGCGATGAAGATTCCCACTGCTGATACTCCCCTCTATAATCATCCCTTACCGGCGATCGAAGCATGGCTAGTTAAATTAGGTTGCCGGAAAAATACCGAGAATGTTCACTGTTGGACAGTGGAAAAACCGACATGGAAAGCGGAAATCTGCCTCGATATCGAAGAAATCACCGTTCGTTACTTTCGGGCAGCCAATGACGGCAGTGACATCAATCGCGCTTTTAAATACTCCCTTAGTCGCCAAGATATCGAATCGGCGGTTTTTTCTGGTCCCTAATCATTAGTCCAACTTTTGACTATCTAACATTACTCGTTAAGACAGTGCCGGAGTTGGCAGCAGGGAGAGTTAGTCCGAGCATTTGTACTAAATTTTCCAAGACACGCTGTCAATCCAGTACACTTGTTCAGCTTGAAATCAAAGCTCCTCCACAACTGGAACCGCTGCCAGCAGTGCAACCGTAGCAATAGGAAGCGGTTTGTACCTCTGCAATTACATCTAAACTATCCGCTTGTAATAAATCCGGCAGGGTTAATTTTTGGCCTTGACTGGTGCAAGCGGCCCGATCCTCCATCTGATTAAAATCGCAGTCATAGATATTACCCAAATAATCAATGGAAAGCTGATTACGACACATCAAATGCTCGATAGTATCGCCATTAAAATAGTCTTCGAGGAATTGAAGATAGGGTTGATAGAGTTGCCGGTGTTCCAGATGGAAGCGTGTCCTTCCGACGGGTAGGTTAGTGATAGTAAATAGATTGTTAAAAGAAATATTAAAATGTTCTTGCAAGAACCTTTTGTAATCCCGTGTTAGGGATAGTTGATCCGGTGTGAGAGAAAAATTCTCTGACTTAGGAATCTGGGGATTATAGACTAAATCGACAATCAAATTCGGCTCTTGAGCGTAGCCGAGACGGTTCAACCATTGTAAAGCGGCGATTGATCGATCATAGACTCCCTCTCCGCGCATTTTATCCACATTATCGGCAAGATAACAGGGTAAAGAAGCCACCACCCGCAGCTGATGGCCAGCGCAATATTCAGGAATATCAGTAAATCCTTTCTCGAAATAAATAGTTAAATTCGAGCGCACGATTACCTCTTTCCCAGCTTTTCTAGAGGTTTCCACAATTGGTTTAAAACCGTAGAGCATTTCTGGGGCGCCGCCGGTCAGATCGACGGTTTTAATTTGGGGAAATCTTTCGATCAGTTCGATAATTTGTTCGCACACTTCTGGAGTCATTTCTTCGGAGCGAACTGGACTAGCTTCCACATGACAATGGCTACAAGCAAGGTTACATCTTTTTCCCAAATTAATTTGCAGAACCGAGATTTTTTGCTTAGTTAAAGGAGTTTTTAGTTTCTCAACAAAAGGAGTCATGGGAGAGTAATCAGTAAACAGTAATCAGTAAACAGTGAACAGTGACCAATCAATAATCAATAATCAATGATAACTGATAACTGATAACTGATAACTGATAACTGATAACTGATAACTGATAACTGATCTCAGTGGCCGCGCCACGCCCCCAACGGGTAGGGTTGATTCATGAATCAACCCTACTATGAATCAACCCTACTATGAATCAACCCTACTATGAATCAACCCTACCCAAAAGCTGGGATTGAGTGATAAAACCGAAAGTAACGCCCAATTTTAGGAGAAAGTTTCCCCTGAAAAATCCCAAATTAGTAGATTTACAAAAATGAGATGCACCCTTTCCCTCCTTGTCCTCCTTGTCTTGTCTTCACAGGTTTGTCAAATACCTACACCTGTGAGACCCCCCCTGCCCCCCCGACATCGGGGGGGTTGGGGGGGGCAAGGGGGGGCAAGGGGGGGCAGCTAATCTAAGGATAGGCGGTTAAAATCTCTTAGCTTACCATTTGAGGCTTGCTGTGTCCAATCCAACTTTAAAACAAAACCGCCCCGAAAGGACGGTGTTTCAAACCGAAGACCTATGATGCCTCTCCTCATAGTTGTCCTGACACCAAGCTCAGTTATCTTTGTTGCCTGCGTTTCATCGCCAGACCTAAGCCACCAACAGCAAGAAGTCCAGCAACAGTCCCCGGCTCGGGAACTCTGGTAGATTGGGGAAAAGTAAGACTGAACGACTTAAGTTGGGCAGTACCCGCCGATGGAAAGACACCAGGGTTTAATAACAGCCCAGTTATTGCTACGTTGATCGTGTCAGTAATTGGGTTGGGCAGGGCAACAGTCTTTGGAGAAGTTTTAATACCCACATCGTCAGATATAATTGCTCCACTAGCATTCACCTGGATCCCCCTCGTTCCAGTCGGGTTCGGAAAAGTTCCAAAAGGAGTGGAACTGGATGTGATCAGGGCTGCTGTCAACGTAGTCAGCTGTATGTCGGGGTTGACGGCTGTAACATCGAAGAGGAACTGGTTACTAAAAAGATCAGGTGGAACGTTCCATCCGGTGGCGGTTGAGAATGTTAACTTAGCCGATAAAGGGGCCCCAGAAGCTGATATTTGAAGGTCGCTTGGTAGCAACGCAGCTCCAGTTCTCGCCCACTTATCAAACTTCTTGTCAATTTTGCCATCCCCGTCCTCATCAATGGTGATACTACCACCACCAGTAAGCTCGGTGAATGTGCAAAAGCTAGTGCTTGCACAACCGTTATATTGTATGACGGCGGCTGCCTGGGCTGGTGCAGTGGCCAGACCTGCGCCAGCGGCGACGGCCAGAGCAGCAGCACTGGGAATGGTGCATGTGCGTATTTTTTTCATCTTATAGACAGTCGTTAGGAAGATTAAGGTTGGGGTATAGGCTACTCCCACGAGGATAACAGTAAATCTCTCATCTGTCAACACATAATGGCCTATTTGTCAACCGACATTCCGCACATCTTCATATACCTCTATATATTTTTACATTCCCCAAGATGTTTTGACGAAAAACCTTCATTGTAAAAACTATTATTAAGAACATTTTCAATAATTGATTTGTTCTGAGAAAAAAATTTACAATTCTTCACCTTGACAAAAATCCATCATTGTAGCTATAGTCCTTACTGGCAAAGGGTTGTCAGCAATATATTAGTAAAAGTTATCAATTGAATGTTAAGAAGTGCGGAAAGTGGGGTCAATGATCACGGGTGCATCTCATTTTTGTAAATCTAGCAAGTTGGGATTTTTACGGGGAAACTCTCGGCTAAAATCGGAAGTAATGCCCGATTTTATCACTCAATCCCAGCTTTTGGGGGGTAGAACCCCCCAAACCCCCCGTTGGAGGCGTGGCGCGGCCACTGAGCCTTGACATTGAGCCTTGACATTGAGCCTGTCGAAATGTGTCGAAGTGCCGCCCCCAAACCCTGGAGCGCATTAGTTTTTCGGTGGGATGCTTACAGGCAGCTGCTGATATATCTGTAATGATTTAAGATTCACTGATAATTGCTGATTGTCGGTATTTCTGCAAATGTGAGATGCACCCAATGATCACAGAAAAAAGCTTCTCCCCACTTCCCCACTTCCCCACTTCCCCACTTCCCCCTTACCGTTCTTTGTGGCGAGAAAAAGCCAGATCAGCAGTCTCGATTACCTTTAATAGCTGTTCGATGCGGTTTTCCGTCGGGGGAGCCAAACAGGGAAAAACGGCTAAACCGGGGATTTGATTGGCCACCTCGGTGACAGCCACATCAAGGGTGACTAGGGGTAAATTAGCGAGGGTTTGCGACTCGCTCAAGGTTTGCAGATAAGAGTATAAATCTTCTGCGATCGAACTATCGATTAAGATAGCGTCCACCTCCCAGACAGTGGCTAAAAGTTCCGCCTGTTCGCAACTATCGGCCTCAATAAAACGATAATTCTCCCGAACTAATTGATTATTCCAAATCCAGCTAAAGGAAGATAAATCGGAGAAATTGGGGGCATAATGGCCGTGTAAACGCAGCAGAGTCGGAGCAGTGGGCCGTTTTCGGCTAGGAACAGGGGAAACGGTCAGATTCAGGCAAGCTTGCAGGGCGGCCGAGGTGATCGGCGGAACCAGAAAACTATCGGCCCCTTGCTGTTGACTGCGGTTGCGCTCGGAATCGGCGGCGGTGACAATAACTTTCAGATCTTTGGTTTGGGGATGGGATTTGAGCAGCGTTAACACATCCCAACCGGACAAGAGGGGTAGATTGGGATTGAGAAAAACACAACGGGGTTTTAACTGACGGGCTTTTTCGATCGCTTCGGTGCCGCTACGAGCGATAATGGCTTTTAATCCCAATTCACTCAACCGATCGACAAATTGTTCGATCATTTGGGGATTAGCTTCCACCACCAACACCAGACGCTGGGGAGGCGATTGTTCCCCTTCTGTTGCTTGGGGATGAACCGGCAGCAGTAAAGTAAATTCACTACCTTCCCGGTCTCTGGAGACAAAGGATAGATCACCACCGTGACAACGCGCTAATTTTTGGCTGAGGACTAAACCTAAACCCGCACCCTCAAATTGACGGGTGAAAGGACTTTCTAGCTGTTGGAATTTCTGAAAAATCAGATGCTGGGATTCTTCCGGAATACCGATTCCCGTATCCCAGACGGTAAAAGCCAGCCAATTTTCCCAACGATTGACTTTAATGCCCAAATTACCGCCATCAATGGTGAATTTCACCGCATTATCTAACAAATGCACTAACATCTGTTGTAAACGGGTTTCATCGGCCAGGGCATAATCTAACCCGGATTCGATGTCAAGACGATAGCTGCCGGGGATATCTAGACGTTGGGGATACTTATCGACGATAATATCGTACACCCGTTGACAGAGGCGATCGATTTTGACTCTAGTGAAAGTTAATTTTAGTTGTCCTGTCTCTAAGCGGGTTAAATCGAGGAGATCATTGACCAGAGCCATCAACTGGCGACCGCTGCGATAGATTAAATCGGCATATTTGGACTGTCGGGGGTTAAGTTCACCGATTTTTTGTTCGCGCAGCAGACTGGAGAGACCGATAACGGCAGTGAGGGGCGATTTAAACTCATGGCTGACACAGGCGAGAAATTCATCCTTAAGACGATTTAAATGGACTAAATCGGCATTTTTAACCGCTAATTCCTGACAATATTGCTGTTGTTCCGTGATATCGGTGGCTAACAGTAACCACAGTTCGGAAACTTTCTCGATCAAGGGATAATTACCTGTCAATTTTAACGGCGCGGACAACAGTCGCCAAGTCTTGGCTAAACCTGATGTCAGCGTTTCTAGACGCTGGGGGAACAGGGGAGGGGTGGGGGATGGGAGGGTTAAGGGTTCATTAACCAAAGCCAAGGCAGAATTATCGATATTAGCGGGGAAAGCTGCCCCGATTTGTTGGCACCAAGCCTGATTTTGGTATAAAATCCCCGCTTCTGGACTGTAGAGCAGCAGCGGTAGCGGTAATTGTTCCAGAAATTCCAGAGGATGATCGCTGCGGGGGGGGAAATTGCGATCGCTGATGCGGGGCTGGGGAGGGGGATCATCGAGAATCGAGCGCCCGAGACAAAATTGCAGAAGTTTGCCCGTGTCTAAGCGTCCTAACAGTTTGCCCTGAGCATCCACTAAAATAGGGGCTAAGGCGAGCGCTTCTCCCCTCAGGGTGGCCAGAAACTCACTGACGGCCATGCGCGAGTTAAGAGGGATAATCGGACGCAGCCAACCGCTCAGATCCAGACAGTTGGGGGAGGGGTTTCTGGTTTTGGGGTGCTGTTGTTGATAGAGGAGGTAAGCGATCAGGGCTTGACTCTCAATCAGTCCTAGGGGACAATACCGCTCATCCACCACCACGATCACTTCTGGATTGCCCGCATTAATTAAATCGCAAAGACTGGCCCGGTCAATAATTAATTCACAGGTAGTGACGGATTGATTAAAGTGATGGAGACTGAGGGTAACGCTAGGCATGGGGATAATTGGGTGGGCGGTGGCGGTAACTTTAGGGCATAATTAACAAACTGATGGCCAAACTATTAGTAGTCCTAGAACTTGAATCTACCTTGATTATGACGCTCGCTCATCTAGACGACCTCTCCATTGATTACAATTAACTACAATACCCACTGCCAAAAAGCAAAGTTAACTTTAACTTCCCTTAGCTGATGGCGAGAGGGTTGTCTTCTCAACAGAGAAAGCCTAACCTAATTGTTTGTTATTTTCTATCTACCTTGCGGGTGAGAAAACGTTGCCTCCGAGACTGACTATTTATGCTTTTGTCCCAACGGACTCACCCTTGACGGGAGTGAGTTCACCCCCGGGGCTGGTTAATTCTTTGACGGCTTTATTGGCTAATGAACGCTATAATCTAACCCTAGGGTCGTCTTCTAGCGAATTACTGGCTAATATCGAGGCACAGAAGGAAAAAATCGATTGTTTGCTGGTGGTCTTTCATCCTTCCCTACAGCCGACTTTTAATCAACTCTACGAAGGGGGGATTTTACTGCCAGTAGTGATCATTGTCGCTGACAAGAACATCACTGCCGAGACGAATGACTCTCCCACCTGTCTCTATCATAGTGCCGAATTACAAATTACCGTCAAGGAATTAGACAGCATCACCTCCGTCATCGACCAAGCGATCGCTAGATTTCTCCATTTAGCTCCTAATTGCTCTTTTTCCGAGCGTACTACGATTGTTAACCAACCGAATCCCGTGGCAAATAATCACAGTTTTCTCCTCCTACAACAGCGCCGTTTAGCAGAAAAATTAAAAGAAAGACTCGGCTATTTAGGTGTTTACTACAAACGCAACCCGCAGCTATTTTATCGCAATCTTGCCCCGGAGGAAAAAAAAGAATTACTGCGGGAAGTAAGAGCAGATTATCGGGAGATTATTTTAAATTACTTCCTACAGGATTATCCGATTAATCAAGCGATCGATGAGTTGGTTAATAATGTCTTTTTTACCGATCTCTCAGTGTCGCAAATTCTGGAAATTCATATAGAGTTAATGGATGAATTTTCCCAACAATTAAAATTAGAAGGCAGAAGTGAGGAAATTCTCCTAGATTATCGTCTCGCTCTCATTGATATCCTTGCTCACTTGGGGGAAATGTACCGTCGTTCCATACCTCGCGAGGATATCCCTTATGATTTATTATTGGGAATAGACTAAAATATCCCAGACAAATAGCAATGAACTCATATCCTCAGCCCCTGTGATCCTAACCTATGAGCGTCTTTAAAAAAACCTATGTTTTAAAACTGTACGTCGCCGGGAATACCCCCAACTCCGTGCGCGCCTTGAAAACCCTGAAAAATATCCTAGAAGAGGAATTTCAGGGAGTGTATGCGCTCAAGGTGATTGACGTACTGAAAAACCCGCAACTAGCGGAGGAAGACAAGATTCTCGCTACTCCTACCCTCGCGAAAGTCCTCCCTCCCCCGGTGCGGAAAATTATCGGTGATTTGTCCGATCGAGAGAAGGTTCTGATCGGTTTAGACTTACTGTACGAGGAAATTCGTGAACGAGAAAATGATAGCTAGGCCTTCGGCAATAGGTGATTAGACGGGTTATATTTATTGAAGGAGAAATGCTCGGTGCGTAATCTAGTACGTCTATGGGAAAGTCAAGAGTCAATGGACATCAAGATGGTGTAAAGTGTCTAGTCAGGCCTGATATGTTTCTGTGGAAAAATTAGATAAAAATCCTACTCTTTAAATATTCGCTGGATAAATAATGACTCAATCTAACTCTAATAGCCAATTGAATCCACCGATTAAACCGAAAGGTGTTCGCAAAATTAGAACCCTAATTGAAGGTTTTGATGAGATCACTCACGGTGGTTTACCCATGGGGCGAACTACCTTAGTTAGTGGCACTTCTGGCACGGGAAAAACCCTGCTTGCTGTGCAATTTCTCTACCACGGGATCAAGTATTTTGACTATCCGGGCCTGTTTGTTACTTTTGAAGAATCTCCCACCGATATTATCCAAAATGCCTATAGTTTTGGTTGGGATTTAGAAGAATTAATTGACCAGGGTAAATTATTTATTCTCGATGCTTCCCCGGATCCGGAAGGTCAAGAGGTGGTGGGTAGTTTTGATCTTTCGGCCCTAATCGAGCGCATTCAATACGCAATTACCAAATATAAAGCCAAACTGGTATCAATTGACTCTGTAACTGCTGTTTTTCAGCAGTACGAAGCGGTGTCAGTGGTACGGCGAGAAATTTTTCGGCTCGTGGCCCGGTTAAAATTATTAGAAGTGACTTCAATTATGACCACGGAACGTATCGAAGAATACGGAGCGGTGGCCCGTTTTGGTGTAGAGGAATTTGTCTCTGATAATGTGGTAATTATGCGGAACGTGCTAGAGGGAGAAAGGCGACGCCGAACCGCAGAAATCCTCAAATTACGGGGAACAACCCACATGAAGGGGGAATATCCCTTTACTATCACCAATGATGGCATTAATATCTTCCCCCTCGGTGCGATGCGTTTAACTCAGCGATCTTCTAATGTCCGCATTTCTTCGGGAGTAAAAACCCTTGATGATATGTGTGGGGGCGGTTTTTTCAAGGATTCGATTATTTTGGCCACAGGAGCAACCGGTACGGGTAAAACTCTCTTAGTCAGTAAATTTCTGGAAGAAGGCTGTCGGCGCGGTGAGCGGGCGATTTTGTTCGCTTATGAAGAATCTCGCGCCCAATTGTCCCGAAATGCTTCTTCTTGGGGGATCGATTTTGAGGAGATGGAACGCAAGGGATTATTAAAATTATTGTGTTCTTACCCCGAATCGGCGGGATTAGAAGACCATTTACAGATGATTAAGTCGGAAATCTCGGAATTTAAACCCTCTCGTATTGCCATCGATTCTCTATCGGCGCTCGCGCGCGGGGTGACAAATAATGCTTTTCGGCAATTTGTAATCGGGGTGACAGGATACGCCAAACAGGAGGAAATTACGGGGTTTTTCACCAATACCACCGACCAATTTATGGGAGCGCACTCGATCACCGAATCCCATATTTCTACGATTACCGACACGATTTTAATGTTGCAATATGTGGAAATTCGCGGCGAAATGTCGCGAGCGATTAACGTCTTTAAGATGCGCGGTTCTTGGCACGATAAAGGGATTCGTGAATATACTATCAGTCAGGATGGGGCGGATATCAAGGATTCTTTCCGCAATTACGAGCGGATTATTAGTGGTTCCCCAACTAAAATTAGCGTCGATGAAAAGACTGAATTATCGCGGATTGTTCGCAATGTGCGCGAAAAATTACAGGATGAATAATCGGCAGTTGACTGATGGAGATTATTTTGAAGAGCGATCGGGTAAAGTTGGTCTTAGGGAAAATAACCACCAGATCAATAAACCTAATATAATCCAGAGAATATCTTTAACCCGGCGAATTAGAGAAATCGCTAAACCTAATTCTAGACTACCGGTTAAGGAAGCACCCAGCAGCACTAAAGAACCTTCTAAAGTACCGATATTAGCGGGAATAAAAAAGGTTCCAGCGCGCACCAATTGGGCAACAGAATCAAATAACCAAGCATCGGCAAAACTGAGCGGATGTTGGAGAAACTGCATTAAAACATAGATTTCTAAAACTCCGAGGGGCCAATTGAGAAAACCGACGATCAAGCCATTTCTAAATAGGGGCAGATTCCGGTAAAATTCCCCTAAACGATCATCGACACTGCGAAGATTTTCTAAAGGTTTAGCTAGGCGATCGCCTAAAAAAGAATGACCTAATCGATTAACTATTCGGGAGGATAAACGGAATCGCTGAATCAAGAAAAATATCAGGATACAACTGGAGAATATAGCAAGACTTAATCCGGTAAAAGTTTTAAAAGAATTGGAGAATTTTGGGGAAGCTAGGAGCAGCAAAAAACCGATAATTGCAAAGAAGACAAGGGAAGCAGTATTTAATGTCTTGGTCAGAATAATCGAGGCACTGGTTTCTTTATAGCTAATCTGATAGTGAGTTTTCAACATCACTGCTTTAAAACCTTCTCCTCCCAAAGAAGCGAAGGGAGTCACGCGATTAAAGGCTGCCCCTACCATGTAAATTAATAATAGCCGAATTGTCCATCGAGGTTGGATAGGAATACTCTTAAAAGTTAGTTGCCAAGTAAAAACATCGGTGAGGAATTCTAGGAAATAAAAAATAATCACTAATGTCATTCCCCACCAACCGACTAGGGTGATTTGTTGCCAAACTTCTTGCAGATTTATTTGACGTAAAATTACCCCTAGTAAAACAAAACCTAAACCCAGAAAGATAAATTTAATATATTTCATAAGTAGTCGTGTAAAATTAATTTATTGGTTAGGATAGGCACTCATGCAATAGGTAATAGGTAATAGGTAATAGGTAAGAAGTAGTTATACTAAATCCTGTTTAAAAGATATAAAAGAGCGGGAATTATGACTTAAGTAGCTGGTTATAATTAAATTAAAAATGGATTTTAGGTTCGATCCCCCCTGCCCCTCTTGATAAGGTAGGGTTGATTCATGAATCAACCCTACCCTTGATAAGGAGGGTGTCTGATAATTTTTAACGCCTACCTACTTATGACTGATAACTGATAACTGATAACTGATAACTGGTAACTGAAAAAGCTGATCACTGAAAATAATTCCAACGTTGAATAAATGGGAGCCAATGAGATTCGACTAACTCGATCGCTTTTGCATCTGGGGGATAATTATTTTTTTTATATCCTTGCAGACTGGCGATATATTTCTCAAAGCGAGGCATAGATATGTTTAAGTCGGGAAGTTGCAGTTGATCGTAGATTTTCTCGATTTGTGCTAGGGGGTCTTTTTCTAAATCTTCAAAACGAATTTCTACAAAACTATCGGCGGGTAAATCGGCGCTATCTCGCAGGAGAGAATTAAGCATTGGGGGATAACTTTTCAGAATTGTCTGCTCGATTTCATCCGTGGATAAATTATCGTAGGATTGTAGTGCTAGTTCCGGTAGGATGCGGGTAAAAAAGTGGCGGGTTGAGGGAAAAACTAGATAGGGATTGCGGTAGATATGAATAAATTTAGCATCGGGCCAGATAGCTCGCAATTTGGCGATGTGTGCCGTATAAACGGGGTTTTTGATTAGTAATTGTTTGCCTCTTTGGTGGATAGAAACTTTTTTTAATAGATGAGTATGCCAACGCTGCCAAGTGGCGATTTCCCTGTCGCTGCAGCCTTGAAAAAAAACTCCTCGATCGAAATGGTACTGAAAACGTTGGGGAAAGTATAAACCATGGTAGTAGGAAAGGGGGATCATGCTGGCCAGGGCGATCGAGTCTTCTTGGGGTGAATCGGGAGTAACAGCGACGTTATCCACATGGCGATCGCTTGGTAGAGCTAATTCTAGCAGCGGTTGAAATAAGCGGACGATGCCGAGTATATCCCAGGGTAATCCCACCGCTAGGGGCGAAATATAGCCAAAATGCTCCGATTGACCGAGTAAATTGTGGAGATGGGTCGTGCCGCTGCGCCAATAGCCGACAATAAAAATGGGTGCTTTTACCTGCACGCGGCGCTCATAAAACCCTGTCATCAAAATCCGTTCTAGGGTAGAAAAAGGCAGTCGCGCCAGGGTAACTGCCAGCGCCAGGGTTGCTGGGGCCAAATTGGGGCGATCGATGCCGCCATTGGTCAAAAATAAACGAAGGAGAGTGCTAAGGTTACTACCGCAGAGGGGATGAAACAAACTGGACATATTAACTATTTTTTAGCGGTTTTTTGGCGGATAGCTTGGCTGGCCAAGGTTTTGCCGAATTCCCAAGCGGCCCCGGGTATGCGGTGAGCATCAGCCACCACATCTTTAACGGCGGTGACAAGCCAACGGCAATCCTCATCGGAGAGGGTGAGGGGGGGGATAAACTTGATGATATTCATGCCGTGGCCGGAAACCTGGGAGAGGATTTGATGGCGCGTAAAGAGGGGAACGACGATTAACTGGGAAAATAGCCCTTTATTGGCGGTTTCTAGCATTTTCCAGGCGGCTTTTAGTGACCAACTGCTCGGCTCGGCAAATTCCAAGGCGATCATCATCCCCAATCCCCGCACTTCCTGCAAACATTCGTACTGATCTACGAGGGGCCGTAGTTCTGCGATAATTTGTTGACCGATTACGGCCGATCGCTCGACTAATTTTTCCTCTTCAATCACCTGTAAAGTGGCAATACCGGCGGCCATGGCCAGATTATTTTTACCAAAAGTGCTACCGTGAACCACAGAACGATCCATGCGATCAAATACTCGATCGAAGATCCAGCGACGACAGAGAACCGCTCCCACTGGCACAAAACCGCCCGAAAGAGCCTTGGCAACACATAAAATGTCCGGTTCTACCCCCCAATGTTCCACAGCCCAAATTTTGCCAGTCCGGCCTAAACCGGTCTGCACTTCATCGGCCACAAAAAGAGTGCCGTAACGACGACAAAGGGCAGCCGCCGCCGGGAGATAGTTCGGTTCAGGAATTCTCACCCCGTGACCTTGGATCGGTTCGGTAATAAAAGCCGCTACGTCTTGGTTAATTAGAGCTTTTTCGAGTGCGGCCAGATCGCCGAAGGGAATTTCCTTAAAATCGGCGACAAAAGGCCCAAATCCCTCACGATAATGGAGATCGCCCGTGGCGGAAAGGGAACCCATGGTTAACCCGTGGTAGCCCCCCTGACAGTAAACAATTTGGCTGCGTCCGGTGGCGTAGCGGCTAAATTTAATGGCAGCCTCGACGGTTTCTGTGCCGGAATTAGCAAAGAAAACTCGTTCTAATCCATTCGGTGCGATCGCTGCTAACCGTTCGGCCAGCAATCCCGCTAGGATAGAAGCATCCAATTGGACTAAATTGGGTAATGCTGCCGTCAATACCTCCTGTAAAGCTTGCACGATCTTGGGGTGATTGCGTCCGAGAGCGAAAACACCAAAACCACTCAGTAAGTCCAGATACTTTTCCCCCTGATTGTCGAATAGGTAGGGACCTTCGGCTTTAACGTAGTGGCGATCGTAGCCGATCGTTTTTAGTACCCTAACCATCTGGGGGTTTAGGTATTGTTCGTGGAGGGCAAAGTTTTCTTCTAGTCTTTTTTCTATCAGTTCTAAAATGCTCATAAATTCCAGATTTGATGACTGAAAAACTAATTTTGACACTCCCATCGCACTCATGCGAGGGATTCTTCATTCACGGGGAGATGCCTTGTAAAAGCAGTGCCTTTACTTGGTCTTACTCTCCCTCCAGAAGCAGTAGCGGTATGCCCTACCGCCAAAATTCGTAAACCTTCATCCCGAATATTCTTAGCGGCATTAATGTCTCTATCGTGGGTTTCTCCACACTTAGGACATTGCCAACTACGAATATCTAAACTCAAACTATCAACACGATTTAAACAGTTACTACAAGTCTTAGAACTAGGAAAGAATCTATCTACTTCTATATAGATTTTTCCTTCCCATTCAGCCTTGTATTTTAACATGGTACAGAATTGACCCCAACCAGCATCACTAATTGATTTGGCTAGTTTATGGTTTTTGACCATGTTTTTGACTGCCAGATTTTCTACCACTATGACTGGGTTTTCGTCAACTAATTTACGACTTAGTTTGTGGAGGAAATCTTCACGACAACGAACAATTTTAGAGTGAACTTTAGCAACTTTAACTCTAGCTTTATTGCGGTTGTTAGAGCCTTTTTGCTTGCGACTAAGTTTCTTTTGTCTCCTCGCTAATCTTTGTTCGTACTTACGATAGTATTTAGGATTCCCCTGTTTAGTCCCATCTGATGTAATAGCAAAATGGGTTAGTCCAACGTCTATCCCGATAGCTTTTCCTTCTGATGACCCTTCGGCTTCGCTCAGGCTTCGGCCGTGAGCTCAGGCTTCGACGGTGATCTCAGCCGAACCGCGAAGTCGAGACGTTGATTTCTGGGGTAAATCCTTGCCATCATCATAGAGACAAGATACAAAATATTCTCCTGATGGATTAACTGAAACCGTAACAGACTTTAAGTTTCCCTCTGGTGGCCGTGAAACTTGGCAATAGACTTTACCAATTTTAGGCAATACCAGAACATTATTTTTTAACTTACAGTGTTGAGGGAATCTAATTGACTGCCTATTTTGCTTTTTCTTGAAGTTAGGATATTTAGCTCTACCTTCAAAAAAGTTAAGGAAAGCACTAGAAAGATTTAAAGCGGCTTGCTGTAATACCTGCGATGGTACTTCGCTTAACCACTCATACTCTTTTTTTAGGGAAGGCAGCAGCTTAATTATTTCGTTTCTGCTTAATCCTTTTCCAGTTTGCTTGTAAGTTTCAGATGTCAAATTTAGGGCGTAATTGTCAAACCATCTAGCACAGCTAAACGACTTGGCGAGCAAAACTGATTGCTCACTTGTCGGATAAATTCTGTACTTAAACGCTTTTAACATCTTACTTATCAAACTATACTACTATGGTAAACTATGCAAGGCTAAACTGTCAAGGATTTAATCGTGCTTCGTGTCACTGAGCCTTGACATTGAGCCTTTACATTGAGCGTGTCGAAATGTGTCGAAATGTGTCGAAGTGCTGTTTTATATTGGTCGGGGTTTCATCCCGTCGCACTCAAGCGAGGGTCTTCACCCCGACATTTGAGATAAACTACCCCCCACTCAGCAGTGAGTGGGGGGTTTCTGACGCTTCTTTGCCTCTATTTGCCTCATGCTTCCGCACAAGGTAGAAGCTCACCGACTCTGCATCCCGCATAGGCTCGTTCCCAACCCCTTGCATAATTAAGCATAACCTGAGCGGCGGCTACATCTCTATCGCAAGAATAACTAAATTTCTCACAGCTATGAACTCTTTCGGCTAAAGATTTTTGGCTCTTCTCGTTTCTGTGTGGAAGTAAGAAGAATAGGGATAATTTTCCAGAAATATAGTCTTCAAAGCCTTGTCTAGCAAGACTCCTACGAATGATAAGCACTGATGATCACACAAAGTCGAGAAAAGCCGGATCGCTCTAGTTGACAATCCCCGAAGCGCTCATGCGAGGGATTCTCGAAGCTCATCACTGCGCTTTCTGGTTTCCCCTACTCACGTCTTACACGATTAGGTCCTATCCGAACCTACTAGAATATCACTTGTTATCTAGTTGTCCACTTGTGGATAGCTCTCCAAGCGTTTTGGTCTTTCAGCCAACCTGTGCGTAGCACCAATCGGCTCCATGACCCCGTTTATTAAAATATTAAAATTTAGACAAAGACATTCATTTGAGTATCTATTTTTCAAAAATATACAGCGCAGGGGTTGTAGCGAATTTTAATAGCGGTAATTTTTACCTTGAAAACACGGTATATAATACTAAAGCGGCGCCTTGATCGTTAAGGCAACGCGGGAACCGTTGTCAGACCCTGCAGTAAGGGGGGGGTTCAACTTCGACAAGCGAGCGGGCGAGCCTGAAAGTGCTGTATCTCGAAAGCTGTTAAGGTGTTTGCGATGTCTAAACTGCGCCAGCAACGTCGTTTTATCAAACTCTATATCAAGCCTCTCAAGGAGAAGCTGTCAGAAATCGATGGTTCTGCGTTAAAAGTATATCTAGCTTTAGCTTTAGAAATAGGCTGGTTAGATAATACTGTAGAAATCTATAGCAGTTTTCATCAGAATGAGGCATGGGCAAGGCGCTTAAGCCCCTTGCTGGCAAAACTTGTCGATACCTCAGTAACGTGAAAAGTGCTATATCCAATTTCGTGATTTTCTTAGCTTTGCTACTTATTCTTCTAATCAAATTGTTTCAGTTCACGCTAGACATGATAAAACTGATAGCCAATGCCCAGATCAAATAAATACGATTGAGATTATATGGAATGAAAGAAAATTTTCAGAGAATTTCGATCATATCTCTTGGTAAAAAATGCTGTTAACTTATGATGATATTAAAGATGATTTTGAAAAAATTCCCAAAACTGGATAGACAACCGAGAGAAATTTAAAACTATTTTTCAGGAACTATTAATAAATATTTATACTCCAAAATTATATCTGGAATATAAATTTCTGAATATTGTGCAAGCGTTGGATATCTATCATAAACAAACTAAAAAAATAAAACATAATATCGAATATATGTCTCAAGATAGTTGTCAAAATGGCATTGCTCAACAACTTTGCGAAGTTATTCAAAATTATCCTATCCAAGAAGATTTCAAAACGTTTTTAGATAGCCAAGTTAAATACTTGTTTAAGGTTGAGATGAATCTAAAGGATAGACTGAGAAATATTATAGATAATATTTCCTATTTATTCATTGAAAACAATGACGCTACTAAACAAAGCTTTGCTGATACTTTCAACTCACAAGATGATAGTTTATTCTCTAGAATAAACCAAGATCAAGATTTAAAAGATAAATTTATTAAGCGAGTAACTGAGATTAGAAATAATTTAACTAACCCAGACAAGAAAATAAAACTAAAAAATCAATAACTCTAGGATCTATGGTGTACCGTAACTTTAATATTACAAACTTGTTTACTGATAGAAATCGAAGTTTCAACCGACACCATTAAAGCTATTATTAAAAATAGAAGGTGGAACCAAAATGAATGGCTTGGAGAGGATAAGTATAATTAAGATAAGAAAATAGCTCACCTCTTATTTGTTGATGAGTGAAGGTGAATATAGCTTTTCTCATCAAGAGGAAGTGTAACCTGATTGGGTAAGTAAAACTTCCCACCTCACCAATAAGATAACTGCTATATAGTTAAAATTGACAACTTAGGTTAAGATG
>NZ_JAPZSO010000010.1:0-1339 GCF_027531715.1 Microcystis sp. LE19-8.1F
TTACCGAAATTTTGGGTTAAAGCCCCGTCCTTTTAGGACGGCTTTTTAAACTATATCTTGTTAACTTAACTTTTATTGTGCTATACTGATTTTGTCTAAGTCCCCCCTGCGTAAAATGTTTGTCTTAGAGTTTAAAGTTAAAGCTAAAACTCAACAGTATCAAGCCATAGACGATGCTATTCGTACTGCTCAATTCATCCGTCACAAATGTGTAAGGTTATGGATGGATACAAAAGGTACGGGTAAGAACGATTTATACCGATATTCTAAAGAATTAGCTCAGGACTTTAAATTTGCCGATGAACTTAATTCAACTGCTAGACAGGCAAGTGCTGAACGTGCTTGGAGTTCAATTAGTCGTTTTTACGACAACTGTAAACGTAAAGTATCAGGCAAAAAGGGGTATCCTCAATTTAAAAAATCTCGCTCTGTTGAATACAAACAATCAGGATGGAAGCTTCTTAGCCCTAAAACTGTTAAGTTCACTGACAAGAAAAACATTGGTGTTCTTAAGTTGGTAGGAACTTGGGATTTAGGGTACTTTCAAGAATCCGATATTAAACGGGTTAGGTTGATTCGGAGAGCGGACGGTTATTATTGTCAATTTGTCCTTTCTTGTGACGTTAAAGAAGATGTTAAACCATCAGGTAAGTGTATTGGCTTAGATGTAGGTTTGGCTTCTTTCTATACAGATCACAATGGCGACAAGGTTGATAATCCTCAATTCTTGAGAAAGTCTGAGAAACGATTAAAACGACTTCAAAGGCGATTATCTAAAAAGAAAAAGGGAAGTAAAAATCGTCAAAAAGCTAGACAAAGATTAGCTAAAGCTCACCTTAAAGTAAGTAGGCAACGTAAAGACTTTGCTGTGAAATTAGCAAGGTGCGTAGTTCACTCTAGCGATGTGATAGCCTACGAGGATTTAAGAGTTAAGAACTTAGTCAAGAATCATTGTCTAGCTAAATCGATAAATGATGCGGCCTGGTATCAGTTTCGGGAATGGATAGAGTATTTTGGGGTTAAATTCGGCAAGATAACGATTGCTGTCTCACCGAATTATACAAGCCAAAACTGTTCAAACTGTGGTGAAACTGTCAAAAAATCTTTATCGACTAGAACCCATCAGTGCAAATGTGGATGTGTTTTGGATAGGGATGAAAACGCCGCAATCAACATCCTTAAAAGGGGACTAAGTACGGTAGGGCATACCGGAACCTTTGGGCTCGATCCAATAAACGCTTGGGGAGAGAATACCTCTACTTTTTCAGAAGCAATTCTGTCTAAGCAAGTAATCTCTGTGAACCAAGAATCCCCGTCTCTTTAGAGCGGGGAGTGTCAA
>NZ_JAPZSO010000070.1:0-1813 GCF_027531715.1 Microcystis sp. LE19-8.1F
GGAGAATTTATTCTCAATTTTTATAATTGAGATAGTTTGTGCCGCTTAAATAAAGAGGTTTTGATAACCAAATTAAAGCAGCTCTAAAGAGTTTTGAGTTAAAAGTTAAACTTCAAGTTTTCATTCAGGACAAATGTACTGGTTAACTAATTTTTTTGGGAAAATTAGTTAACCCATCATTATAACATATAATTAATTTGCAAGAGTTCTATTGATGATTAAGTAGGTAGGTGTTGAAAGTTGTCAGACACCCCCCTTATCAAGGGGGGCAGGGGGGATCGAACCTAAAATTCATTTTTAATTTAATTATAACCAGCTACTTAATCATTCTTAATTCTCCAGCAACCACGAGAATTTTTTATTTTTACAAGAGGTGTAGTTATGTCTTTATCAATTCGAGTAATTCTCCTAGTAGCGACGACAGTTTATCAGACGTTATCTGTTTGGTTAGAAGAACAAAAAGCACCGCCAGGTAATTTGATTAATCTGGGTAAATATCGCCTGCATTTTTGTCTAGCAGGAGAGGCTAGTACCACTATTATTATTGACCATAGTTTAGGGGGAATTGAGGGATATTTTTTGATAGAAGAATTGTCACAATTAGCTAGGGTTTGTATTTATGATCGAGCGGGTTATGGTTGGAGCGATCCTAGTCCATATCCCCGAACTAGCTACCAAATTGTTCAGGAATTAGATCAATTACTAACCCAAGCAAAAATAGAACCGCCTTATATTTTAGTTGGTGATTCTTTTGGCAGTTATAATGTTCGACTATATGCCCATCTGTTCCCAGAAAAAGTAGTAGGTTTGGTACTCACCGATGGTTTACACGACAAAGGAATGCTGAAAATGTCGCCAGCATTAAAGGCATTAAAATTATTTTTCATCTCTGGATTTTGGATGTCGATTATTGGCTCAATTTTAGGCATTATAAGAGTTATGAGAGTTCTGGGAGTTTTTGAATTATTAAAACCAGAATTGCGTCGCTTTTCCCCAGATTCTTGTGATCGAGTTAAGCGTTCTTTCTGTCGCGCTAAACACTGGATGACGATGAGTAGAGAAATGCTTAATCTCGACCAAAGCGCTCGTCAGGTAAGTGAGGCTAACAATTTCGGTAATTTACCGATAGTTAGTATTAAAGCTAATTCTTTTTTTAAACCTTCCCTTTGGACTCGCTTTATTCCCCTCAAAAGTGCCAACCAACTCCGGGAGGAGATGCACCTAGAATTAGGCAAGTTATCCAAAGATTTTCTGCAAATACAAGCGGATAAAAGTGGTCATTTTGTCTGGATGGATCAACCGGATGTGATGATCGATGCGGTCAAAATTTTGCTTGACAAAATTAACTCTGTGTGCTAAGTAATTACTCACCGTTCGCTCATTTCTCGAACCGAAAATTTGGTAAATTGTCTTAAGTGCAGTCTGGCAAACGCATTGATTGTTCTACTCAGATATTTGTTAGTACAAAAAGACCATTTTGAGGTTAACGAATTGATTGGGGTTTGAGCGAGCCAATTGGAGATCGCACTCTCGACACTGTTTTACCTACCTTATTCGCTAAAAAGCATACAGTATAAAGGTAACAGCAATTTTAAAACCCTTCCCTTAAAAAATTAAGCGAACAATGAGTTGTGACACTTAGACTGCGGAGTATGGGACTTCTGCTGACGCTAAGCTAAGTACAGGACAAAAATTGTAGGGAATGAAGAAAATCCCGATGATTAGGCAAAGAAGGGTTAAGAATCAGATGACGAAGATGGTCAAAACCTAAGCGAAAAAGACTCTTAGCACGACGACCGTGTTTCTTGAGGGG
>NZ_JAPZSO010000011.1:0-40607 GCF_027531715.1 Microcystis sp. LE19-8.1F
AGGCTATAAAGTTGTTAAAGCGGTTAAAACTCCGATGAAAGAAGGAGCTTTTTTCTATTTCGCTAGACAAATTTTTTATTATTTAATGGACAATCTTTCGGATATAAAAGTTACTAGAAATTTTACAGGTTTCGGGTTATATGATCAGAAAGTCATCAATGTTCTACGAGAGATTAACGATCCCTATCCCTATTTTAGGGGACTCATTGAAGAGTTAGGTTTTGAAAGTTTCTCTTTTGAGTATCAACAACAACGGCGAAAACGGGGTATTAGTAGTTACAACTTCTATCGATACTATAGCGAGGCGATGCTGGGTATTACCAGTCACTCCCAAGTTCCCCTCAGACTGGCCACCATTTTAGGCTTTGCTTTGTCCCTCTTGAGTCTGGTAGTGGCGTTAGGTTATTTAATCGCCAAATTGTTGTTCTGGGATTATTTTCCTTTAGGAACCGCACCAATCATGGTCGGACTATTTTTACTCGCTTCTGTGCAACTATTTTTTATCGGTATTATTGGGGAATACATTGGCTTAATGCACATGAGAATTTTAAAAAGGCCTTTAGTTGTCGAACGTGAAAGAATCAACTTTTATTAATCTATAACTGTCGAACCAATGCCCCTATTGATCATGGAAAATTTTGACTTACGCTTATCTTTATTAAATGCAATAGAAAACCTATCTGGATTAGCTAATCTATATAGGATAATTCTAATTATTGTATTATTCATATTTGTCGTTCTAGCGCTTTCTCCTACAATCTTCAACGAGTCGAAGGTTAGTAGATTTATCTTGCGGGTTTTCTCGGAACCTGTTTTTTTAGCGTGGACGGGGTTAGCGATTCTCGCTGGTCGTTGGCCAGTTTTACTCGCTCCCTCTATTAATTCGGATGAAGATCAATTCATTGCCGCCGCGATGACACTGGTTAAGGAGCCGGCTTTCTGGCGATCAGTTGATACTGGTTCATCGGGTCCGCTGAATATTATACCCCTGACTATTCCTGCGCTATTGAATATTCGCATCGATTACGCCAGCGCTCGAGTTATCGGCTTATTTTTAGTGATTCTGTCCGTTATCTTTTTCTATTACTCGCTTAAGTATTTATACGATAATCGAGTCGCCCGTATTGCGACTATCCCAGTTGTTTTATTTTTCTCTTTGGCAGTCCATAGTAATTTTGTTCATTATAGCGGCGAACATTTCCCGATCGCTATTTTAAGTACTGCTCTTTGGATTACCTGCTACGTTTACACCCGCGAGTTTAGCGATCGCATGGTTTTTATTTTTGGTGCAGTTATCGGAATGATGCCCTACGCAAAAATGCAGGGTCTTCCCGTCGCGCTGGCAATCACTTTAATTTTCGCTCACATACTTTGGACAAGAAAAGAAAGTATCCGACAATTTCTCAAAAGTTTAGCTACGCTTGCCTTAGGCTTATTGCTGTTTTCTGCTATCAATCTCTTTTTTCTAATTCTTTTTTCAACCTCTGAGGATTTCTGGAGAAGGTATATCCTCCAGAATTTATTAATTTATGCCGATGTAAAGAACCTAGCCTTCGGGGAAAAGTTCAGCCAATTTATATCAATGGCTAGTAGTAAACGATTAAACTCAAGTTCACTATTTCAAATTACCTCGATTTTTCTCATCGCCGCAACGATTTTATTTTTTAGGGAAAGTATGGTGCGGCGAAAGCTATTTTTCACAAATACTTTTATCTTCTTCTTCTACAGCCTGTTTATCCTAGTAGTTTCTATTTATGTCGCCGTTCGCCCTGGTAATCCTTTCCCGCATTATCTTCTTTTTCTTGTCTTCCCCTGTGGTTTTTTGATCGGTGTGGTAATCGGAGAAATTTTTAAATTGTCGGAGAATAATGCTTTTTATAAACAGATACAGTTTTTGATATTGCTGTTGATGATCGCAGCCAGCTTCCTACAGGGCTATACGTTGATCAGAAGCGAACACCCCTATCTCTCTCAACGCCAAAAATATCTTCAGGACTATCAAACTCCCCTCGTGCGGACAATCTTACAATACGCTTCACCGAATGATTCAATGGCGATCTGGGGCAAGAGGGGTGATCTATATATAGAGACTGGACTGTATCAGGGAGTTAGAGACGTTGGGATTAAATGGATGGTTTTTAAAAGTCCCCAGCAGGCTTATTATCTAAAAAGCTTCGCAGACGATCTATTAAAGTCAAAATCAAAGGTTTTTGTAGATGCGATGGCTGGCGAGAAGAAGATTTATCGTTACGATGCCTATCCCGAAATCGCCACTGTGATTGAAAATAACTATCGCATGGTGGATGAAGTTGAGGGCATTCGGATTTATGTTAGAAAATAGAGTAGTGAAAAAATGGTAAATAACCAAATTGATTTACGGTGGTGGCTACTGAGTAACTCGGCCAGTATTCAATCTTTGTCAATTATTTACAGAATATCGGTAATAGTCACTTTTATTATCTTCATTTTTTTAGCTTTTTCTCCTCTCATATTCCTGAGAACTCCCACGAGTAAGCTCCAGAAATTTTTATTGTCAAATATAATATTTATTACATCTTTAGTGACTTTTATTTTAGCAGCACGCTGGCCAGGTTTCTTGCCACCAATGCTAGACCCAGACGAGGCGCAGTTTATCGCAGGTGCGATCAAACTGTTGAAAGATCCAGTTTTCTGGCGTGCAGTAGATGCAGGTTCATCTGGACCTCTCAATGTCTATCCTCTGACTCTACCAGCTTTTTTCGGGTTCAGAATTGAATATGCTAGTAGTCGTATTCTCGGCTTAATCATGATAATTGCTGCTATTGTTTGTCTTTATTATGCTTTATCCACTCTCTACAATAAGAGCCTTTCTCGCCTAGCAATAGTTCCCGTTGTTACCACTGTCGCCTTAATGAAGGAATCTGGCTATGTGCATTATACAAGTGAACATTTTTCAATTGCAATATTAAGTGTGGCTTTGTTAATCGTTTGTAAATATTATACTGGTAATTCATCTAATCCTAATCACCTGATATTTGCCTTGGGTTTTATCCTGGGACTTACTCCCTTTGCCAAAATGCAGTCAGTTCCTATAGCTTTCTCAATTGCTTGTATATTTTTGCACATACTCTGGCTAAAAAGCATCGCAAGAGGTCAATTTATCAGGAGTCTTGCTGCTTTCTTTCTTGGGGGAATGTTGTTCTCTGCTATGGTCGTACTATATCTAACAATTTTCTCAATATATGATGCTTTTTGGAAATCTTATATACAACAGAATTTATTGATTTATGCTACCCATGGTTTGGGAGGAAATCTAACGCAAGTAAGCTTTTTAGCAAAAATTAACATATTTATTAATATGTTAATAAATGTGAAAGATACACAGATATTATTTTTATTGACAGCAATTGCCTTGATAGTAGGAATACCATTTTTAATAATAAAGCGTTTTTCTTTAAGCCCACATCAAGATAATTCTAACACATTTTGTTTTGTCTATTACAGTTTATTTATTTTGGCCGCATCGAGTTATTCAATTATTAAACCAGGGAACGGGTTTCCTCATTATTTACTGTTTCTAATCATACCTAGTGGATTTCTCATCGGCGTGTTTTTAGGTGAACTGGCAAAAGTTTTACAGCTGTCACAATTAACTCGTTCAAACTTAAAGTTCTCTCTTTTGACAGGTGTAGTTTTCATGACAGTTGCCAGTAGTTTTTTACAATTTGCCATAACAATAATATCAGATAACTTTTACCTCGATAATCGCAGAAGATTTGCTAAAAATTATCTCAGTCCGATTGCTAAAACTATTCTAAAGTATGCTCCTCCTGGTGAATCTATGGCTGTCTGGGGGTCGGCACTACAGTTATATGTTGACACGGGACTTATACAAGCAACAAGGGCCGGTGTGATGGGGCCATGGAAATACTTTCCCCTACAGCAATATTTTTTCAAACAGTATGCAGACGATCTTATTAATTCTAATGCTAAATTATTTGTTGATGCTGTGGCTCCAAGAATGATTGGATTTAAAGATAGAAAAACTCATGGACACGAAGTTTTTCCTGAAATTGCTAGGGTTATCAAGGAAAATTATCGGCTAGTTGATGAAGTTCAAGGAGTTCGTATTTATCTTAAAAAATAATTATATGCTGCCTTTTTCCTGATTTGAGAACTGCGTAAAAGCTCCGAATAAGTTTGTGCATCACGACCCCAACTATCTGCATCTTACAGTATTTTTATACTACCCCACACTTTTCTAGATCGATTGAGTCTGATTGACGATTCCATCATAAAATAGCAACAGATCAAGAGAGTACAGGTCAAATATGCCGAAATTTGTTATCTGGGGTAGTTATTGTGAAAACGTGCTGGAAAAACGCGCACCCTATCGTCAAGCGCATCTAGAGGGATTAAATCAACAGAAAGAACGGGGAATTCTCGTTACTATCGGACCAACGGCAGATTTAAGCCAAGTTTTCGCAATTTATCAGGCAGCCAGCGAGTCAGAAGTGCGAGAATTAATCGAAGCGGATCCCTACTGGCAAAATGGTATCTGGACAGAGTACCAAGTCAAAGAATGGATTCAAGCTATCTAAGGGGACTATCAGCTATATTTTTCATAAGGGTGTTGTCATAAAATTTTCCAACTACGAAACTAATCAAACTCATCTCCGGTCAAGTCTGAGGATATTGTCAAGGATAAACCGGAGTTATCCCTTATCGATTCAAGCTGACAGCTGATAGCTTGCCTACTTTTTGCTTATCGCCATGGTTTACATCAAAAAGGTCGAACTCTCACACTTCAAATCCTTCGGGGGAACGACTCCCATCCCCTTTTTACCAGGGTTTACGGTGGTTTCCGGTCCAAATGGTTCGGGAAAGTCGAATATTCTCGACGCATTGCTATTTTGCTTGGGATTAGCTACTTCCAAGGGAATGCGGGCCGAAAGATTACCGGATTTAGTCAATCATAGCTATAACAGTCAACGTCAGAGCGCTGAAGCGAGTGTCTCGGTGACTTTTGACGTTGCCAATATTCCCGAGGCAACCGATAGGGATTGGACCGTTTCCCGACGCTTAAAAGTGGCTAAGGGTGGCAGCTATACTTCTACCTACTATATCAATGGGGAAACCTGTACGGTTAGCGAACTTCACGACCAGTTAAACCGTTTACGCATCTATCCCGAAGGGTACAACGTGGTGTTACAGGGGGACGTAACCCGAATTATCAGCATGAATGCCAAGGAAAGACGGGAAATTATCGACGAATTGGCAGGAGTAGCCGAATTTGACCGCAAAATTGAGAAAACTAAGGAGAATATCGATTCGGTTAAAGAAAGGGAAGAACGCTGCCAAATTATTGCCACAGAATTGCAAAAATCTCTGGAGAAACTAGCACTCGATCGCATTAAAGCCGAAAAATACCAAAAACTCAAGGCCCAAGTCCAAGAAAAACAACAATGGGAAATTGTCCTCCATTGGCAAAATCTCCAGCAGCGCTGCCAGCAAGTACAAGGACAAATTCAAGCTGGGGAAAGGGAAAAACAGGTTTTAACCGAGACTATCGCCAATTTATCCGAACAAATCGCCCAAAATAGTCAAGAATTAGAGAAACTCAATCAACAGGTCAAAGCTTTTGGGGAAGATGAACACCTGTCCCTAACTTCCCGATTAGCGAGTCAACAGGCCAAACGACAACAACAGCAACAACGACAAAAAGAGTTAGAAAACCTCGAAAAAGAATCTCAGGCACAGAAAACCAGACTTTTAGAGGAAATTAATCGCTATAATCGCGAATTAAACCAGATTACTGCCCAAAAAAGCCGTTTAGAAACTGAAATTTTACCCAATCTCCTACGGACAACCCAAACCGCAAGGGAAACCCTAGAAAACCATCGTCTGCAAGCAAGTAGTCTCGCGGAAGCGTCAGAAGCTTGGGTAAAAGAACAAAGTGACCTTTCCCGCAATATTACCCGTCTTCAGGAACAATTAAACCCCTACCGTAGCCAACGGGCCCAATTGACCGAAAGATGCGATCGATTGCAAACTAATATAGTAGAAGCTGGTCAACGTCTGCAAGAATTAGAGCAAGTTATTAGCACAAAAACCGAAGAAAGTCAAGAAATATTACAAAAAATTAATCAATCGGACCCCGATATCCAAAATTTAGCCCAAAAACTCACCATTGCCGAACAAAATCGCGTTATCAGTCAGGACACCCAAAAACGTCTGCTAAAAGAACAACGGGACAAACAGAGGGAATTAGATAAACTGGAAGCGACTAAGCAAGCGCAACAGGAGGCCCAGGGAACCTATGCTACTCAAATATTATTACAGTCAGATTTGCCCGGAATCTGCGGATTAGTGGCACAATTGGGGGAAGTAGAGGAACGTTATCAAATTGCTCTGGAAATCGCCGCCGGAGGTCGTTTAGGTCATGTAGTCGTCCAAGATGATAGCGTCGCGGCTGCCGGAATTGCCTTACTAAAACAGCGTCGCATCGGTAGGGCCACTTTTTTACCCCTGAATAAAATTCGTCCTCCCCGTCCCCAGGATATTTCCTCTCTGCGTCATGCGCGGGGTTATCTGGATTTAGCGGTGAATTTAGTTAAGTTTCAACCCCAGTATCGGGAGGTTTTTAACTATATTTTTGGCAGTACGGTGGTTTTCGAGGATATAGATTCTGCCCGTTATTATATCAATCAATATCGCATCGTTACTTTGGATGGCGAGTTATTAGAGATGACTGGCGCTATGACCGGAGGCAGCCAACCGACGCGATCGGGGCTGCGTTTTGGTAAAATTTCTCCGAAGGAGTCTAGTGAAGCGGAATCTCTACGGGAAAGATTAGCAGAAATCGATCGCATTCTTACCCGCAACGAGGAAAAAATCACCCAAGTTAATCATCTTATCAGTCAGTTAACCCAACAGTTAACCGAAACCCGTCAAAGTCATCGGGAAAATCAATTATCTCTACAACAATTAAGCAAGGATTTACAACGTTTAACCACAGAAAAAGAGGATTTAACCCGTCAATTATCGGGACAGCAAGAGGAAATTAGTATTTCTAGTCAACGGTTAGAGGTATTAACTAGAGAAATTCCTGAGTTAGAGTTATCTTTACAGCAAGAACAGGAGAAATTAACTGCTTTAGAGGCCAATCATACCCATAGCGAATGGCAACAGGTACAGGGAATAATTCGCAGTCAAGAATTAGAGTTACAAACCCAAGAAAATCACCTCGCTACAGTCCGCGAACAGTTAAAAGATTTACAAAATCAACAAATCAGACTAGAGGAAAAAAGTCAAGAGTCTGCGGATAGAATTATTGAGATTGAGAAAATAATTACCGATGCAGTTAATCAGAGAAATATCGGTAATCTGGAGATAGAAAAACTTGATCACCATATTTTAGAAATCAATCAAGCTTTACAGCAATTATCCCGACAACTAGGGGAAACCAAGCAAAAAAGAGACCAATTAGAGACAGTTTTGCGACAACAACAAAACCAACAACAACAGGCTATCTGGCAATCGGAAAAGTTAGTCAACAATCAAGAGGAAAGACAAGCATTACTAACCACTTTACAGACAGAAATTAGTCAACTAGAAAGCGACTTACCCAATCCCTTGCCCGAAATTCCCGAAAGCGAACGAGATTTCGAGAAAATTCAAAGCGATATTCGGCAGTTACAAAAGAAATTAGCAGCTTTAGAACCTGTGAATATGTTAGCTTTAGAAGAACACCAAAAAACTAAAGAGAGATTAGATGAACTATCAGAAAAACTGCAAACTCTAGAAGGAGAAAGAACCGAACTACTTTTACGGATAGAAAACTTTACCACCCTCAGATTTAATGCTTTTCAGGAAGCATTTACTGCCGTTAACGAAAACTTTAAGAATATATTTGCCACCCTGTCCGATGGCGATGGTTACTTACAACTAGAAGACGAAAATGACCCCTTTAATGGTGGCTTAAATCTGGTGGCACATCCGAAAGGAAAACCCGTACAGCGATTAAGTTCCATGTCTGGAGGTGAAAAATCTTTAACCGCTTTAAGCTTTATTTTTTCCCTACAAAGATATCGTCCTTCTCCCTTTTATGCCTTTGATGAAGTGGATATGTTTTTAGATGGGGCCAATGTAGAGAAATTGGCCAAAATGATTCAAAAACAAGCACAACAAGCGCAGTTTATTGTCGTTAGTTTGCGTCGGCCCATGATTGAAGCATCGGAAAGAACCATCGGTGTCACCCAAGCGCGGGGAACCCATACACAGGTACTAGGAATTAAAGTTTAACCTTAGACGCAAGTGGGAAGTGGGAAGTAGGGTGTGGGGTGTAGGGTGTAGGGTGTGGGGTGTGGGAAGTGGGAAGCTTTTCAGTAAACAGTAAACAGTGAACTGAAAACTCACATCTGATAACTGATAACTGATAACTGATAACTGATAACTGATAACTGATAACTGCCAGACAAGCCCAGCAAAGTTAAGTTATATTAAGATTACTCAGAATGCGTCCTCGTCCCATTCAGAAATCTCATGACTCAACCGCAAGCGCAACGCATCCTCTACGTTAGACTCCCCTGTAACCCCATTTTCCCCATCGGTGTGGTTTATCTTTCCGACCACGTTCATAAACTATTCCCCGACATCGAACAAAGGATTTTTGACCTTGGTACCGTCCCCCCCTTAGACTTTAACCAGTCCCTCGATCGCTGTGTTGACGAATTTCGGCCCACCCTGCTAGTATTCTCCTGGCGGGATATTCAAATATATGCTCCCGTCGGTGGTCGCGGTGGCAATCCCCTGCAAAACGCCTTTGAATTTTACTACGCTAAAAACCCCCTAATCAAGCTGCGAGGTGCTTTAGGAGGTTTAAAGGTGACAACCGCCTACTACGGCGAATTATGGCGCAATCAGGCACTAATTCGCCGCGGGTTGCAGCGGGCCAGAAAATACCATCCCGAAGCGCGAGTTATCGTCGGGGGTGGTGCCGTCAGTGTTTTCTACGAACAACTAAAAACCAAACTGCCCATAGGAACAATTGTATCAGTGGGAGAAGGGGAAACCCTGCTAGAAAAATTCCTCTCCGGCCGGGACTTTAGGGATGAACGTTGTTATGTCGTCGGAGAAACCACACCCCGGCCGCGTTTAATCCACGAATCCCCCACCCCTTTAGAAAAATCCGCTTGTAACTACGACTACATCGCCAGTATTTGGCCAGAATTTTCCTACTATTTCCAAGAAAACGACTTTTATATCGGGGTACAAACCAAGCGCGGCTGTCCCCATAACTGCTGCTACTGCATCTATACCGTCGTCGAAGGGAAACAAGTACGCATTAATCCCGCCGATGAAGTAGTTAAGGAAATTCGCCAATTATACGACCGTGGCATTCGCAATTTCTGGTTTACCGATGCCCAATTTATCCCCGCCAGAAAATTTATCGACGATGTAGAAGAACTATTAAAAAAAATCCTCGCCGCTGGGATGAAAGATATACATTGGGCTGCCTATATTCGCGCCGATAATCTTACCCCGAAACTGTGCGATTTAATGGTAAAAACTGGTATGAACTACTTTGAAATTGGTATCACCAGTGGTTCTCAGGAATTAGTCCGCAAAATGCGGATGGGCTATAATTTGCGGACAGTTCTACAAAATTGTCGAGACTTAAAAGCGGCGGGTTTTAATGATCTGGTTTCGGTAAATTATTCCTTTAATGTTATTGATGAAACCCTAGAAACTATTCGTCAAACTATCGCCTATCATCGGGAATTAGAAAATATTTTTGGAGTCGATAAAGTGGAACCAGCCATCTTTTTTATCGGACTACAACCCCACACCCATCTAGAAGAATACGCCCTCAAAAAAGAAATTCTTAAACCCGACTACGATCCCATGAGTTTAATGCCCTGGACAGCCAAAAAACTGCTCTGGAATCCCGAACCTTTGGGGTCATTCTTTGGCGAAGTTTGTCTGCAAGCATGGCGACAAAATCCCGATGATTTTGGACGGGAAGTGCTGAAAATTTTGGAAGCAAGACTAGGGAAAGCCGATTTAGAATCCGCTTTAACCGCACCGATAGAAACTAAGGAAAAAGTCTTAACTCCTGCTTAAAAATTAATTTTAGTCAATCCCAAGGCGGCAATTAGAGTTACCATGAGTCTGAAATCAGGAGATCAACAAAATCCCTTTACTGGTAACTGCAAAATGACCGACCATCGCCCCCATTGGCTAGAATTAGCGGAATATATCGCCCTAGGATTAACCCTGCTTACCCTTATGGCCATGGGTGCGGGGTTTTTGCCTTTGTTCCTCCTAGTCGTAACTTTCGCGTTAAATATTCTCAATCGTCTCCGAGAAAGAACCCTGCAACGTCAACGCTTAACTGAGATGACCGGTCATTTACAGAGTCAGTGGGAAGAAGAAAAAGAAGCTTTATCGGCCCAAATACAGTCCCTCGATCCCGCGGTGGCCAGGGATAACGACCGTGCGGTCGCAACGCGCTCGCTACGCGAGATCGCAGAATTAGAGGAGAATATTCTCGTCCTCGAACAGTCCTACAATCAAATTATCCAATATATCAACCGTAACGGGCTGCTGGAACGCATCGAACATCTGGAAAAATCCTACGGTCGCTTACACAGAGAGATTTTGCCGATTAACGAAGAATCGGCGGATATTACCGCCACAAAAGCGGAAAATGAGCCACAAATCACCCTACCCGCCCTTAATTTAACTCCCGCTTCCCCCCCCGTCCCTATCCCCCATTGGCATTATTATCGCCGTCTGACCGCCCATCGGGAAATGATTACAGCGATCGCAATTACCGAGGATCAACGGTTTTTAATTAGCGTTAGTTGGGATCGTACCCTAAAAATCTGGGATTTTGCGAGAGGAACCCTGATTACTACGGTGGAAGCTCATGATCAGGGCATTTTAGCCCTAGCAGTCACCGGAAACGGCGATTATCATCTAGCGACGGGAGGATTCGATCAAACCGTTAAATTATGGACTTTAGCCAGCGATGCCAGTAGTCTGGAATTAAATCAAATTTTCCTCGGTCATCTCGGTTCGATTCACGGCCTAGATTTTGCCCCTCGGTGGCATTTTTTGGTTAGTGGTAGTTACGATCAAACCCTAAAACAGTGGAATTTAGAGCAGGAAACCGAAGAATTTAGCTCCTATGACAGTCTGGGGGCAATTTATGCCCTAGCGGTGGCTCCTAATCAAGATTTTATCGCCGCAGCTGGGGGTGATGGCACTGTCACCCTCTGGCAATTGGGATCGGGAGAAAAAATCGCCGTCTTATCAGGTAACGTTTCTTCGGTAGAGAGTCTTGCGATCGCTGCCGATGGTCAGATTATTGCCGCCGGTTGTGTGGATGGGACAGTGAAAATCTGGCAATACGACCCCGAGAAAAGCGGTCATTTTGCGCCAATTCGGGTGATCAATGCCCATAATGGTCAGGTGACAAGCTTGGTATTCGGAGAGGAAGGTCAATGGTTATTTACCGGGGGAACCGACGGAGAGATTAAAATCTGGTTAGCCAATTATCAACAGGCGATCGCAACTCTCACCCCTGCCGATGGGCGATCATCGCCGATCTCCAGTTTAGTTCTCAGCCCCGATTATTGTCACCTAGCGGCGGCCGCGGCCGACGGCAGCATCACCATCTGGGAAAATATCACTTAATGGTCGATCGAACTAGAAAAATTGTATAATGTAATGTCCCGGACTCGGTCGGGCCAGTTTGACCCCAAGAAAAAGTGACTGAGTTAATAGTCGTTTCTGCCCAATAGTTGTCATCGGGGCATCGAGAACGCGAGAGCGATCGCTTATCCCAGAATCATTACCCATAGTAAAAAATTCAGAATGAAGACTCCAACAGATCAAAGATTTGATTACGTCAAAATCGGTTTAGCGTCCCCCGAGAGAATTCGGCAATGGGGAGAAAGAACCCTACCTAACGGTCAAGTCGTCGGAGAAGTAACCAAACCAGAAACGATCAACTATCGGACTCTTAAACCGGAAATGGATGGGTTATTCTGCGAGAAAATTTTTGGCCCCTCCAAAGACTGGGAATGTTGGTGCGGTAAATACAAGCGCGTCCGTCACCGGGGGATTGTCTGTGAACGTTGCGGGGTGGAAGTCACCGAGTCCCGGGTACGTCGTCATCGCATGGGTTTTATCAAATTAGCTGCCCCCGTCACCCACGTTTGGTATCTCAAAGGTATTCCCAGTTATCTCAGTATCCTGCTCGATATGCCCCTGCGGGACGTGGAGCAAATCGTCTATTTTAATGCCTATGTGGTTCTCGATCCGGGTAACGCAGGCAATCTTAGTTATAAACAACTCCTCAGCGAAGATCAATGGTTAGAGATCGAAGAAGAAATCTACGCGGAGGATTCGGAATTAGTCGGCATTGAAGTGGGTATCGGGGCCGAGGCTATCCAAAGACTCTTACAGGAAATTAACCTGGAAGAAGAAGCGGAAAGACTGCGGACGGAAATTGTCGAAAGTAAAGGGCAAAAACGGGCAAAATTAATTAAACGTCTCCGGGTAATCGATAACTTTATCGCCACGGGTTCTCAGGCAGAATGGATGGTTTTAAGCGTAATTCCCGTGATTCCTCCCGATTTACGCCCGATGGTGCAGTTGGACGGCGGCCGTTTTGCCACCTCTGACCTGAACGATCTCTACCGTCGGGTGATTAACCGCAATAACCGTTTATCCCGTCTGCAAGAAATTCTCGCCCCCGAAATTATCGTCCGCAACGAAAAACGGATGTTACAGGAGGCCGTCGATGCTTTAATTGATAACGGTCGTCGCGGTCGCACGGTGGTGGGGGCCAATAATCGCGCCCTGAAGTCTTTATCGGATATTATCGAGGGTAAACAGGGGCGTTTCCGTCAAAATCTCCTCGGTAAACGGGTTGACTATTCGGGACGTTCGGTTATCGTTGTCGGTCCGAAATTGAAGATCTATCAATGCGGTTTACCCCGGGAAATGGCGATCGAATTGTTCCAACCCTTCGTTATCCATCGTTTAATTAAATTAGGCATCGTCAATAATATCAAGGCGGCCAAGAAAATGATCCAACGGGGGGATGCCAATGTTTGGCACGTCTTGGATGAAGTGATCACGGGACACCCGGTGATGTTAAACCGCGCTCCTACCCTGCACCGTTTGGGCATTCAAGCGTTTGAACCGATACTGGTGGAGGGCCGGGCGATTCAGTTACATCCCCTCGTCTGTCCCGCTTTTAACGCTGACTTTGACGGGGACCAAATGGCCGTACATATTCCCCTCTCCCTGGAGGCACAATCGGAAGCGCGCTTATTGATGTTGGCCTGTCATAATATTCTCTCACCGGCGACCGGTCGCCCGATTGTTGCCCCTTCTCAGGATATGGTTTTGGGTTGTTATTATCTCACGGCCGAAAATCCCAAGGCCCAAAAGGGTGGGGGTCGTTATTTCGCCAGCATGGATGACGCTATTCGCGCTTTTGATCAGGGATTGGTGGATCTGCACGCTTCTGTGTGGTTGCGTTTACCGGTCGGAGAAAAGGTGAAAACCAATAAACCCGATGAGGAAGTCCTGGAAACGGAAACTCTCCCCGATGGCAGCATCTGGAAATATTATCGGGAGCGCAAAACCCGCGAGAAGGATGGTGAGATAATTTCTCAGTATGTGCGTACTACTGTAGGGCGAATTATCTACAATAAGACGATTCTAGAGGCTTTGGTGGTCTAGAGAGAGATTCCCTTAGGGTGGGCATTGCCCACCTTAATTTTTAGGCTAAAGCGGCAATACATTCTATTTCCACTAGCACATCTTTGGGAAGACGGGACACCTCCACACAGGCCCGGGCCGGGGCAGTTTCCGGGGGGAAATAACGGGCATAAACTTGATTCATCGCCCCGAAATTGGCTAAATCCGAGAGAAAGACGGTAGTTTTCACCACATTTGACCAATTAGCCCCAGCAGCGGTTAAAATGCCCTCTAGATTGGCCATAACTTGTTCGGTTTGGGCGCTAATTTCCCCGGAGACGATTTCACCCGTGACGGGATCTAGGGGAATTTGTCCCGCAACAAAGAGAAAAGGACCAGTAGCGGCGATCGCTTGATTATAGGGACCCACAGGGGCCGGAGCTTTATCAGTACGGATGACCTGATTATTCATGGGCAGGATAGTTAAAAAAGATGACATTGAATCAATTGAATATTTTCCCAGTTTTTCGATCGCTTGCAGTTAATTTTCGCCGGTTAGGGGGTTTAATTTTGACTAAGCGATCCTGTGAGAAAAGTCGATCGATGACTCACTTTGTACCTGTACGAATCATCTTAAATCCATACACATAAATATCTGCGAATCCATATCTTTTCTCTTTTTCGCGCCATTGAGCAAGACCAATTTCGCTTAAAAGCTCGGCAAATCTATCGAAATCAGGTATTATTGACCGTGCGGTACGTTCCCACACTTGATTGAGTTCTTCCCTAGAAGGTAAAGCAGAAATTCTTTCTAAAGCTCGGAAAAAATTCTCTAACTCAGGGTATTCTTGTCTAATAGCCTCACAGCGTTCTTCAGAAGCTTTTTCTAAACCAATTTCTAGAGATTTTGCTCGCAATAATCGATCAGTTGGTGACTGAATTGATGACTGTCCTTTGTAGGTTAATTCTTGTTCTTTTGCTCCTTGTAATAGAGCGCTTAAACTGCGAGGAAAAGTAGTACCACTAGAATCTGTTAAACGTTCATAAACCCATCGATAAACGTATTTAGCTCTATCCCCTCTTCGTCGGCGACTGCCCCAAAGTAATTCTAAGGCATGAGTTAGAGCTTCTTCCGTTGCTTGATCGATACTTTCCACGGGAGCAAAACGAGCGACTAAATCTTTAAATTCTGGCGATAGAAAAGCTTGACGGAGAGCTAATCTCAAGAAATCTATTCTCGTCCATTGTAGAAGTAAATCTCGTCCATTGAAGTGACTTTTATTATCAAAGTTAAGACGTTTCCAGATATCTTCTCTCAAAAATATTTTAAAACGAATTGCTGTTAGTTTCCGAGCATCACAAGCTTGAACAAACTGAAATAAACCAGTGAGAGCTTGTTGACGAATATCTTCTCTCTCCGGGAAATCTTCATCTAAATCATCATAAAGAAACCAGAGAGTCTGCTGCTCTTTTAATTGTTTCTGATTAACTAGATCTAAAGCATCTTTAATCAGGAGAGTCAAATTTGAATCTGTTGCTAATTGAACTAAAGCTTGAGTATGTTCCAATTGCCAATTTTCCGAGGTTAATCCTTGAAAAATTCCTTTAATCGCCTGAAATTTTGCCCCCTGTTTACCTTTAATAAAGATACTATTTTCAAATTTTCTGAACACATTTATCAGCAAATAAGCTCGCCAAACTGCTTCCCAGGTACCTTGTTTTTCTAGCAATTCTTGATTTATATACTGGAATTCATCCCGGGATGGACGACTATTATTATAGCTCCCATGACCAGATAATAAAGTCACATTATCTAGACGACTATAGGCCAATTTTCGTGCCTCAGACTCCTGCCGGAGTAGTAACAAATAAAGTGCTGTCTTTCCTGTTCCCTTACGACCTCTGATCAGACAAGTTGCTTGATCAAGAAATTTATCAAAGTTAGCAGTTTTCTGAAATAAAAGACTAATATCTGAACGGATATCTCCCGCATTTAATGGCATAAAATTAAGACTTTCAATAACTTGCCAACGTTGTTTGGAACTGGCCAGAATTTTTTGCAAGCGAATTTTATTGGTATCTTCATCGATTAAGTTAGCAATGCGAGTATAATAATCCAGTAATCCAGTGACAGGATAACGGTCTGCTAGAGCGATCGAGGGAATATAAGGTATGATTAGATAGTCTTCTGAATCTATATCTAAATCATGATCGGTAGTTTCATCTATATCTATATTTTTGTCAATATGTTTTTGTAAAATTTGCCAAGCATGAGTAACTTTAGTTATTCCTGTATCACTTAAATCGGGAACGGGTGAAAAAACAAAATTAAGCGAAAGTCGGCCGAAAGAAGTCAAAGATTGCAAAAGAAGCTCGATTCCTTTTTGATTTTGTTCGTTAGGAAATAAAAAAATAATTGCTTCGTTGGCTGCCTGTAGTAAAGATAAAGCTCCCCATTCATTGATTCCAGTGCGCGAATCTACTAAGATAAGATCAGGTTTTAACTGATTTTGAATCTCTCGACTAAAAGTTGACCAGAGTGTTTCCCCATTATCGAGAATTGTTGTTGCTCGCAGATCATCAACTTTAGTAATGTAATCAAGACTCAAATCACCCGCAGGAACAATAAATAGTCTTCCCGTTGCATCGGGAATATTAACTTCTCCAAATATTTCAGTGATATTAATCTTTGCTTCTACACCTTCTGGTAAATAGGATTTTTCATAAAAATAGTCCACAATTCCGTATTCTGGTAAGGGATTTAAGGGAAAAGCTGTGCTTAACCCCGGTGCTTCTAAATCCAAGTCAACAGCTACTACTTTACGACCTCGCATCGCTAAAATCCAAGCAACATGAATTAAAGCAGTTGTCCTACCTACTCCCCCTTTAAAAGAATAAAAAGTTACGGTTCTAGGAAGACAAAGTTCAGGAGAAGACGGTGATTGATTTTGTGGATTAGTTGACCACAAAGCTAAATCTTGCCAAGTGTGAATTGATTTTTCGTCCAGAAGTTGTGGAGCTTTTAGATCGAGAGAGGCTGCCTCCTGAATAGTATATAAAGATATAAAACCTAAAGATTTATGCTGTTGTCCTATGTCATTTTTAACTGCTTCTATTCGCTGAGTTGTTGATAAATTTTCAAACTTATCACTGACGATAGTTATATTCAAAAGTCCAGCAGTAGATACATTGAGATCAACCCATTCTTGTGCTTTTTTCTGCACATATATATCTGTTAATTTTTGTTTCAGTGATCTTAACCAAGTTTCTGACATAACTATCTCCTTAAAGTTGAGTAGCTTGTTTCTGAAGCCATCTTTTCAGACCTGTATAAGCTGATAACCACTCTTTGTATTTATCGTCATTCGGTTCACTGCTGGAATAACGCATAGTTATAAAATTTTGACTAGGATTTTCTACTATATTAATCCATTTTATCACCTCTGGACAATTTTGAACTCTCGAATAGAGACGATTATAACTTTTTAGAGCAGCTGTCAAACTGTGACCAGGATTAGTTATGGTATGTCCGGGGTTATTGGAATCAGTTTTCCATTCTTTATTGGATACCGAAGCTAAGATCATAGATTTCAGCAAACATTCGATCGTAATACCTCCAAAGTGCATAGCAGCTATTTTCCTATTAGATTTACAAAGTATTTCTGTATCTTGATGACGTTGTAAAAAAGCTGATTGGTAATCTTCCATCCCTAATTATCTATTCCCTAGAGTTAATACCTGTGAATAAGTTTTTAGCTGAGGATTAAACAAGGGTACTTTATTAAACAATAAAGCACCCTTTTAGTTTAGCTTAGAACTCTCCTTTTAAAGCGGCATTACAGCGCTCGCAAATAGTGGGATCATCGGCAAATTTTCCCACTTGAGTGGAATAATTCCAACAGCGATCGCATTTTTCGCCGTCTGCTTTGATAATTCCCACCGAAACAAAGTCGGATTCTCCTTTATATTCTGCGGTTTGAATCGCGCTAATATCACTGACTAATTCCACTTGAGAAGAGAGAAATAGATAACGCAATTCATCGACTTTATTCCCCGTTAAACTATCACAATTGTTGAATAATTCTAACTCCTGTTGTAAGGTTTCATCGGGAACATAAAGTAAAACTTTTGCCTCTAAAGAAGCACCGATCGCCTTATCATTTCTGGCAGTTTCCATCACCTTATTAACTTCGGTGCGTAGCTGCCGGAATTTGGCCCATTTATCGGCCAATTCGCGATTATTCCAAGCAGGATCGATGTTTAGCCATCCTGACTCAAATACCGATAAATAAGGAGTTTTGTAGGGGAGAAATTGCCAGATATCTTCCGCTAGATGAGACAGGACAGGAGCGATCGCTTTAGCGAGATTTTCTAAAGCAATAGCATAGACTGTTTGACAACTGCGACGACGGAAAGAATTAGGATCAGAAATGTATAAACGATCCTTAGCGATGTCGATATAAAAGTTAGATAAATCGACAACACAAAAATTCTGTACCGTCTGGAAAAAGCGGAAAAATTGGAAACTTTCAAAAGCTGCCGTAACTTCCGTAAACACCTCCGAGATACGATGTAACATATAGCGATCGATCTCCGGTAGATCTTCATAAGCTACCGCATCCTTAACGGGATCAAAATCATTTAAACTCCCCAGTAAAAACCTGGCAGTGTTACGGATTTTATTACGGATATCTACCAACTGTTTAAGAATATTTTGACCGATATTCACATCATTGGTATAGTCCACCGAGGACACCCATAACCGAATCACATCCACCCCATAAGCGGGTTCTTTTTTCTGGTCTTTACCCCCATTAATGATCACATTGGGATCGATGACATTCCCCAGAGATTTACTCATTTTTCGTCCCTGTTCATCCAAAACAAAACCGTGAGTTAACACCGTTTTATAGGGAGCAATACCATTAGCAGCCACACTGGTTAATAAACTCGATTGAAACCATCCCCGATGCTGATCCGATCCTTCTAGATACATATCCGCAGGATAACTTAATTCTGGTCGAGCATTAGCCACCGCATTCCAACTAGAACCAGAATCAAACCACACATCCATAGTATCCATTCCCTTGCGATAACTGCGACCATTATCGCGATAACTGGGAGGCAATAATTCCTCTACAGATAACTCCCACCAAGCATTAGAACCCTTGACCGCGAAGATAGCTTGAACGTGATTAATCGTCTCCTCGGTTAACAGAGGTTCATTCGTTTCTTCGTCATAAAAAACAGGAATAGGAACCCCCCAACTGCGCTGACGAGAGATACACCAATCGCTTCTTTCACTAACCATAGAAGTGATGCGATTCTTACCTGTTGCGGGAATCCAACGCACCGAATCAATCGCGTCTAAAGCTAATTCCCGGAATCCTTCCACGGAAGCAAACCATTGTTCTGTTGCGCGGAAAATTGTCGGTTTTTTGGTTCTCCAATCGTAGGGATATTTATGCTGATATGCTTCTTCTTTGAGTAAGGCACCTTTTTCTGTCAGTGCTAAAATGATTGCTTCATTAGCATCTTTTAAGACATTTAAACCCGCAAATTGTCCCGCTTCTGCGGTGAAATTTCCCTTATCATCCACGGGAGAAAGTATCGGTAAACCGTAACGTTGGCCGACGATATAATCCTCCTGACCATGACCAGGAGCAGTATGAACTAATCCGGTGCCGGAATCGGTGGTGACATAATCCCCACCAATGAGAATCGCACTTTCTCTGTCAAACAAAGGATGACGATATTTAGTATGTTCTAATTCCAGACCTTTAACCGTTGCTTTAATCGTCAAAGTCCTGTTAAAAGTATCGGCCAATTTTTCGACTAAATCCGTCGCTACGATTAGATAATTAGACTCGCTAGTTTCTACCACTGAATAGTTTAATTCTGGGTTCAATGCGACGGCTAAATTCCCGGGTAAAGTCCAGGGGGTAGTCGTCCAGATAGCCACGGATAAATTAGGCAAAAATGGCCTTAAAACCGGGGTTGAAACTGACGTAATCGGAAAAGCAACATAGACACTGCGGGAAGTGTGACCTTCGGGATATTCTAATTCTGCCTCAGCTAAAGCGGTTTGAGAACTAGGACTCCAGTGAACCGGTTTTAGTCCCCGATAAATATAACCTTTCAGGGCCATTTTTCCGAATACGGCAATTTGAGCGGCCTCGTATTCTGGTTGTAGGGTTAAATAGGGATTTTCCCAGTCTCCCCAGACTCCATACCTTTTGAAACCTTCACACTGTTCTTTTTGCGTTTGAAGGGCAAAATCGTGGGCTTTCTGACGTAATTTCAAAGGGGTTAGACCCTCTTTTTCCGAGCTTTTGAGACTTTGTAAAACCTTCAGTTCGATCGGCAACCCGTGACAATCCCAACCCGGCACATAGCGCACTTTGTAGCCTTGCAGCAGTTTATATTTATTGATAATGTCTTTGAGAATTTTGTTTAAAGCATGACCGATATGCAGAGACCCGTTAGCGTAGGGTGGTCCATCGTGGAGAATAAATAATTCTTTGGGGTTATTTTGCGCTAATTTCTCGTATATTTGCTCATCTTGCCAGAATTTCTGGATTTCTGGCTCACGTTTGCTGGCATTTGCTCGCATATCAAAGTCAGTTTGAGGCAAATTAACGGTATCTTTGTAACTTTTAGCGTTGGACATTCTGGCAAACCTATGGATATCAATCGTTTTCGGGATTTATTCCTAAATAACGTCCCTTTGAGAGTCGTTATCTCTAGTCTGTCACATAACTGTAATATAAATATTACAAGTGACAATCATTGATCTATAAGTCTAGCGAGATTGTGTCCAAGAGCGATGATTCCGAAAGGCTATAATTCAGTTATTCGAGGATAGGGAGCATGAGGACGATGGTGACGAATCCTAATTTTTTTTATGTCTCTCCAGAAGTGTATCTAGAAGGGGAAAGAGTCAGTCCGATCAAGCACGAGTACCGAAAAGGACGGATTTATGCGATGGTAGGCGCAAAAAAGCCGCATATTGTCTTAAATACAAATCTAGCCACTTTATTAAGTATCCATCTCGATGATAGTCCCTGTCTTGTTCTCACTTCCGATATCAAAGTCCGGTTAGAGGAGGCAAATTGTTATTATTATCCCGATATTGCGGTGGTTTGTGACGAGAGAGAGATTAACAATACCGATGATTTTATTCTCTATCCCGTTCTGATTATTGAAGTATTATCGAAATCTACGGAATCCTTTGATAGGGGTGATAAGTTTAGTGATTATCAAACCTGTCCCACCTTAAAAGAATATATTCTTATTCATCAAAACCAGATGAAAATTGAATGTCACCGTCGCGAGGATTCGGGAGTTTGGCAAGAACAGATCTATGAAGCGGGAGATGAGGTAGAATTTACCAGTGTAGGATTCCGGGGATCGATCGCTTCTATCTATCGCAAAGTCCCCGGTTTGGTATGATTACAATTATTTTTTGACAGCGCACTTTTATGTCTCTAGGGATAGGGGTAGATCTGTCTCCCTTTGCCTAAAAACCGAGATTATCAAGCATTTAATTCTATTTGTCAAACCTCTAGGAAGTTTTCCTCTTGGGTAGCTGTTCGTCAATACCAAATTAGGTTATACTTTATGTTTATGGGAAGCGATCGCTGTTAGTTTTCAACTGCCCTAGGGAACAATAAACATAGCCGAAAGACAGCACTCGATCGTGTAAGGTCTGGTGAGGTAACAATGGATAATTCAAACCTAAATAAGCAATTAGTAATTAATAATATTCAGGAATTTGCCGAGCTTGTTGGTAATTATGATCAAGCTTGGAAGCTTCTTGTGGGTAAAAAGGTAAGTCGTATTCGTGAAGAAGTGAAATACAAAGGGAAAAAGACGGGGATAAAAGGTACCAAGAATTATAAATATGGACAAATCATAAACATAAAATACGAGGATGATACTGTGTATGTGCATATTAAATATCAGCATAATTTTTTTTCTGAATATAAAATCGATAAAATTATTAATCAATTTAGTGATATATTTCCCTTTATTACCGTACAAGAAATTTTCCAAAAAGTACCAGAAATTAAAGATACAATACGACAAGAAACTTATCAGAAGCTTGAATATGATTTACTTAATGTCAATAAATTTTATCAGGAAAGATTGTATAAATATCTGACTAAGGAAGAATTTTGGCAAGAAAAACATAGATTTGTGCAATCTTGGCTAGAAAAAAATCTAGGAAGAAAACCAGATTTAGAGCAGTCTGTAGCCATTGGAGAAGTCAATAATAATATCCAAGTCTTAGCGCGTGCGGGGAGTGGCAAAACTAGCACATTAGTCAAGAAAGCTTTATTTTTGCAGAAACATTGTGGTATTTTACCAAGTGAAATATTAATACTAGCTTTCAACCGCTTTTTTATGGGGCTCTCACCCGTGCGATCAAGCAACTTTATATAATTACAGAAAGTCCTAACTATTCGCCCTTTCTTGCCCATTTAAATCTGAATAAAATCAATTGGCAAGAATATCCCATACTAGGAGATAAGTCAAAATATATAACTATTGAAATTGGCAATCAAAAAGGGCAAGGTTCTCCCCCGACTATTCAGATTAGAGACTTGCTAAAAGCTCAAGGATATATAGCGTTTTTCAGTCTGCTGAAGTACAAAAGTTATGGGTTTTAGGCAAAAGGCAAGAGGCAAAAGGCAAAAGGGAAGAAAATAGGCGTACCTCACTAGCTTAGGAAACGCTATAAGTGGAATTCCTATCAACATCGACAAATTTGGTATCGTCATGATTTAAGGGCTAGTTTCACCACAAGGGAAGGAAACCTCTTTCATCTGTGGGGGTGAAAATTTTTTCATCGGGACTGACTCCCCAGACTCCTAACCCCACCAACAAACTTTTTGCCGCAAACCCTAGTTAACAGCTTATTATTTTCCCATTGTTTCTATTGAGCGATTACTATCACTGAAGTGCCGATTTGTACCTTTTCAAATAAAGCCTTTATATCTCGATCGCGCATCCTGACGCAACCGTGGCAGACGGCCCGACCGATGAGATTTTCTGGGGGTGTACCGTGAAAACCGATAAAATTCTCGCCATCGGTCCAAAATCCGAGCCAACGCGCCCCTAAAGGGTTGTTTTTTCCCGATGGCACCAGTTGACTGGTGAAGGGATGTTCCCAGACTGGTTCCCGCACCATCTGAATCACCCTAAATTGTCCCGTCGGGGTTTCCCAACCCCGACGACCGATCGCTTCTGGGTAAGAAGCAATTATTTTCTGTCCTTGGTAAACAAAAACCCGTCTTTTTTTTAAATTCAGCAGCAAACGGGTTTCCGTTCGGGTTGCCGTGGTTGCGGGAAGGGAATTGACGGGACTAATCGGGGGATTGAGGAAAAATTCCCCCATTCCTAGACATAAACAGAGAATCGGCAGCAAAACTCGCATCTGATACCAGCAAAGTCAAAATTTTTTATCTGCATTCTAGTCTGATTGTGACGATATATGATCACTGCGGGATGCTTCCGATCAAATCGGAGTCGAGTTAGGCTAATTCGGTTACACTAATCCATAGCTGGAATATTAACTTTTGTAACTATGACCGCCGCTATTGCTCTCGATCGCGTTTCTAAAATCTACAATAATCTCCCAGTAGTTAACGAGCTTTCCTTTGCTATCGAAAAAGGGGAAATCTTTGGTTTACTCGGTCCCAACGGTGCGGGAAAATCGACGACAATCCGCATGATTATCACCCTAACCGAAGCAAGTCAAGGAGAAATCGCAGTGGCGGGGTATGATGTGAAAAAATACCGCGATCAGGTGAAAAAAAATATAGGGGTAGTCTTGCAACAGATTAGCGTTGATGGGGAATTAACCGTCTGGGAAAATATGGAATTTCACGGCCGGATGCACCATATCCCCAATCCCCAGAGACAGGAATTAATCGATCGCTATTTAGATTATGTCAGTTTAAGCGATCGAAAATCTGCCCTGGCCAAAACTCTTTCCGGAGGGATGAAACGACGTTTACAGATTGCTCGCGCCCTTCTTCACGAACCAAAAATCCTCTTTCTCGATGAACCAACTGTCGGTTTAGACCCCCAAAATCGTCGTCGTTTGTGGGAAGTAATTCGCGATTTAAACCGGCAAGGAATGACAATTTTATTAACCACTCACTACATGGAAGAAGTGGAATTTCTCTGTCAGGATAACGGCACAGGAAAAACGGGCAGAATTGGCATTATGGACGCGGGCAAATTAATCGAATTAGGAACTCTCACGGATTTTCGCGCTAAGTATGGCGAGGGATTAGTTATCAAACAAGTTGGCGATAAAATCGATTATAAATTCTTCCCCACTGTGGCTGATGCTAACTCCTATATGGACAGTTTGAGCGATAAAACTGGGGTAATGTGTCGTCCTTCCAACCTCGAAGATATCTTTGTGGAACTGACGGGACATCAATTAGATTAGATTCTTGGTTTGGCTGTTAGGAAGTTGTTCAGTTATCGGTTTTTGACTCCAGTTTTTCGGAGATTAGCTGTGTTTAAATCGCCATTTCTTGGCTTTTATCCGGTGTCTATTTTATTGGCAAACTTGCTAAGCTAAGACGCATTTTAACTGCCTATCCTTAGATTAGCTGAATTTCCCCCGCCCCCCCTTGCCCCCCAACCCCCCCCGATGTCGGGGGGGCAGGGGGGGTGGGGGGTTGGGGGGCTTGCCTGTTGCAAGAGTGCCTCATCTCAACAAGCAATTTAAATACGCGGGCAGCTTAGAGTCTAGGTCAATTAGCTGAGGCTGTCCCTAAAAACCGAGTTCAACCCTAAAAAAAGAGGCTTTTAGCGGTTTTTAAGCTTTTTGAGCCGGATAAATGGCCTAGGGAGGGAACTTTTTCCCGAGAGGGAGAGTCGTCGGGAACTGGATAAAAACTAGAGTCCCCCCTCGATCAATAGACAAAATTGACGGGAATCGTTTAGAATGAAGCACTGAGTACTGACGAGATGACAATTATCCCTATGACCGATCTCCAGGCAAAAACTAGATGGTCAACAGCGCGGCGATATTACGAATTGCTTAGTGTTTTAGTGGAACGTAATCTCAAGGGACGCTATCGGGGTTCTTTTCTGGGGGTTTACTGGTCTTTGTTAAATCCCGTGATTATGACTGCACTATACACGGCAATTTTCGGCACGGTTTTCGCCTCTTATTTTGATAATTCTCTAGTTAACTATGTCCTAGCTGCTTTCACTGGTTTAGTGGTAATAAATTTCTTTAATGCTTCCACTAACCAAGCTTTACCTAGTATCGTTAGTAATGGCAGTATTTTAAATAAAATTCGTCTGCCGGTTAGCATCTTTCCCGTTTCCATGGTAGTGGCCAATATTTTTCAATTTGCTATTAGTATCTTTCCCCTTTTGGCTATAGTAACTCTCTGGAAGTCTCAAAGTTTAATTAATGTAATTGCTCTGATTTTTCCCGTGATCGGTCTTTCTCTGGTTTGCACGGGAGTGGGTTTCTTTATCAGTACCCTCTACGTTTTCTTCAGAGACTTACCCTATTTTTACGAAATTGTTTGTTTTGTCGCTTGGATTAGCAGCCCGATTTTCTATCCCCCAGAAATTATTCCTCCTTCCGTACAACCATTCCTCCTATTAAACCCATTATTACCGGTAATCGAAAGCATTCGCCAATTGTCCCTTTCCCCTGGATTACCAGATTTTGGTTTGATTTTTCAATCTCTACTTGGTGGGATCATCATCTTAGGAATTGGTTGGACTTGCTTCCGACTCTGGCGACATTTATTTATGGATTTATTATAAATGACAGAAGTAATTCGACTCGATCAAGTGTCTCTCCAAAGACGTACTCAAGAAGAATTTTCTTACGATCTGAAAAGGACAATCTTCTCTATTCTTGAAGGCAAATATCGTCAACCTGCCAAAAAATTAGTTCTAGATGATATAAATTTAGTCATTAATTCTGGAGCAAAATTAGGTATCATTGGAGCTAATGGCGCAGGAAAATCTACTCTTTTAAAAGTTATTTGTGGCATTCTAGAACCGACGAAGGGACAGGTGAGAGTCAGGGGACAAATTGCCTCTCTAATTGAATTAGGAGCGGGTTTTGATCCAGATTTACCAGTAAAAGATAATATTATTCTCTATGGGGTAATGCTGGGATTTTCTCGTCAGGAAATGAAGGAAAAAACCAAAGATATCCTCGACTTTGCTGAGTTAGAAGAATATATGGGAGCGCCAGTGAAATCTCTTTCTTCCGGGATGGTGGCTCGTTTAGGATTTGCGATCGCAACAGAGGTTCACCCCGATATTCTTATTCTTGATGAAGTCCTTTCCGTCGGGGATGAAAGTTTTAAAAATAAGTGTAAACGACGTTTAAAAAAATTCTGGAATTCTAACGCTACTATTTTAGTAGTTTCCCACGATTTGACTTTAATTCAAGAGTCCTGTAACCAAGCAATTTGGCTGAATAAAGGCCAGTTGCAATGTCAGGGTGCATCGGAAGATGTAATCAAGTTTTATTTGGATTCCGTGCATCAAAATGAAGTTAATTTTTAATTAAGTAGGTAATCTCAATCAATTGTTAGATAGCGATAGTTCATCTACGTTTTACTTAGTCGAAAACGCTGTAACAAAATAAAAAACCCCGGTGTCCAGCCGAGGTAGCGCTAAGTTATGTAGGAGAACTCAAGCAAATCTGTCAAGGGGGTAAACCCAAACCCCGAAAACTTTTTTAAGCTAGTAGGCCAAGTTTTTTGCCGTTGTCTGGAGCTAAACGAATCATAAGCTGTCTGATACTCCTCGAGACAATCTGAACTGGCTTGCTGTCTTGGCTGTTTTGCTTTAACTTTTAGTTCATGTAAATAAATGTAACAATATTTTTACGAATTGTAAAGAAGGATTGACAAAATAAAACTTATAGGTTCTATAAGCTAAGTTAATATTTTTCGCCGATCGAAGCGAGGGAGGTAATAATAGAGAGATTGGTTCACTAGCGTGACAAGGTGTACCCAGAATGTCCTATTTGTTTTTGTTACCACTATTCACCGCTGCCTTGGCTGCCTATTTCTGGCAGAAGTCCAGCGATGAGATCGCTTATCTTGCCAGTGCCGCCACGGTCATTAGTTTAGTGTTGAGTCTGGTTTTAGCTCCTTGGCAGATTCAGCTATTAATTCTCTTGACAGTTGTGATTGTTGTCACCTTTTTCTGGCAAGGACAAGAAGAGCAGAAGAATGTCCCCGTCCCCACTCCAGAAACCGCCGGCGAGAAAAAGTATCGTGGCGCCGCCTATATGGAGCCAACAGTCGCCGAGGCTCCTGTCAAGGAGCGAGGGGGTAAATATCGCGGTGCGGAGGTTAAAATCACCAATAATCCCACGGTGGCTAACCCAATTCGCTCCTCATCTCTCAAATATCGCGGTGCCGGTTCAGCAAACAAAGACCAGTAATCAGTAATCAGTTATCAGTTATCAGTTATCAGTTATCAGTTATCAGATTTGAGTTTTAAGTGAGCAGTATTAAATAGAAGTTTCCTACTGTCTTTTCACTGTTGACTGTTGACTGTTCACTGTTCACTGAAACTTCCCACTTCCTACTGGTCTTGAATATAAGGTTGATTATTCTTGAGACAGTTGTATGCCTTTTGTAACTCGATTCCCAGATAACCGATATGTTCGGGAATAATCGCAGGATTAGTAGTTGCAAGCTCGCGGATTAATTTCAGGGGATTTTTGCCTTGATAACAAGCGACAATTTCCCCGCTGCCGGGGGTAGTTTGTTGGACAAGAATTTGTTCTTCTTCCACAGAAATCAAAAAGTTACCGCTAGGGTCAAAAAAGTCGCGCTGATTGACAATTTTATCGTACTGGGTGGCGATTAATCGTTCGACATTTTCCCAAGTATCATCGTATATATGGGCCGATTGACTGATAGTAATCAGTGGACCCATTGATAAATTGTAGTCGGAGCGCTTGCTAATCTCATCCCTAATATGTTGCTGTAAAGCACGCAATCCCATGGCATTTGCAGGCCAAGCGGCAAACATATCATTACTTCTAAATATTGCAGTGAGAGATAATTCATTTTCCACCACTCGCACCCAAATATGATTTAAACAGGGACTACCTCCCTTTTCGTGGTCTTTCACATCCCAGAGGGACATGACTGCACTAGCTGCGTCAATTTCTGAGATTAATTTATTGATAACCTGTGCAATTTGGTCTCGGTCAAACCAAGAGCGCAATCTTTGACCGTAGGTGTATTTAACTCCTTGGTGTATAGGGGAATCATCGAGAATTTGTCCGATATATTCGGTGAGAAAAGGTCTATCTATAGGCAAATAATTAGGTTCGGGAAAATAAAAGTCTGGGGGTTCATCGGTGACAACGGCCATTAGGTCAATTAATTCTTGCCATTTACCATCATATCCTGTCGGTCTAATTGTGCCGGTGGTTTTAATCTTTTGGAGAATTTTTACCCAAGTTTCGGCAATAGTTTTTCCTTCAATGCGATGACCGTATCTTGTCCCAGGTAGCAGAGAAGGAAGATTTTCTAAGAGAGGAAATATTAAGGGTTCTCCCCAAGTTGGTAAGGGGGATTGTTCCGCATAACTTTTGACATTTTCAATCGCTTCTGGGATGGATTTAACCAGTTGATATTGAATCGATTGACGTAATTTTTCGAGGGTTTCTCGGTCAATTTCTTTGTCAATATATCCCGTGATAGAAGAATTAATTAGCCAACATTCTCTACCTGTGTCGCTTTTTCCTAGCTGGAATCCTTGACTAAAAAAGTCTAGCAAACATTGACAGCTACCAGAGTTTTTATCTTCCTTAGTAGCGTTGAGAATAACTAAGTATCTAACGTGGGGATTTGCTATTAAGTTTCTCAGCAGGGGACTAATTCCTCTGGTGGGACTATAAAGATTACCAATTACTGCGTATTGGTCGGGATTTAAATGTTTAGCAAGGGACTGTTTTACTGTCCATCCCGTGATAATTGCTGTTTGGCCGTGACCGCAGATTAATTGATTGGGTTTATAGTGGGGTCGGTAGGTGAATTTAGGGGTGGTTTCTATACTGAGCATGGATTTAAATTAATCGTTCAAGATAATTAATAATATTTTGGTGAAGGTGTTCTATTGTATCATTGCCATCCAGTTGTAAACAATCATCTTTATATTCTTTAAATATATTGAGAAACATCTGACGAACTTTCATTAATTTTTCTTGTTTTTCGTACACTTCTGTGATGCCTCTGTTTTTAATTCTTGCCAGAGAAATATCGGGAAGAACATCGATATAAATAACTAAATCTGGATTGGGAAAATGTTGATTTAACTGCCGAACAAAAGCCAATTCTTCGGGATTATTGCAATTGTAGGCCAGGGAAGAAAAATAATAACGAGTAGTGATAACGTGGGTTTGTTCTTGCTGAATAAGTTTAAAAACGCCATCATGATCATTATATAAGTGATAATGGCGATCAGCTGCAAATAAATAAGCCATTTGTCGGTCAAATTTATTTTGATCTTCGATAGAAATAAGATTAGTTTGCATTATTTCTCGAATCAAACGACCGATAACTCCCTCGGAAGGTTCCGGACTTAAAACTGCTTTTTCCCCGCGCTTGAAAAAATATTCTTGTAGGAGTTTTGCTTGGGTACTTGTCCCCGATCCGTCAATACCTTCAAAGACAATAAATTTCGGTTTCATAATTTAATCTTCTTTCTCGATCTAATTATCTGAATAATTGTTTTAGCCAAGTTAACCAAGATTTTTTCTGGGGGATTAATAGCGTCATTTCTCCGATAATCTCTCCCATACTTCCCCAAGTATAAATATTTTTATTGAGGGATTGTATGGTTAAATTTTCTTGTAAAGCTAAACTGATAATACTAATCATTTCTGCTGCTTGATTACCGACTATTTGCGCTCCCAGTATTTTACCATCTTGTCGGTAGATTAATTGACAAAATCCCGTGGTTTCCCCCCAGATTTGTTGTGGGATCATATTTTTGATTGGATAGTTGATCATCTTTACCTCCTCACCATAGCTCTCCCAGGCCGCTTTTCCGGTTAAACCCACCCAAGCAATAGCCGGATCAAAAGCAATAAATGAGGGAATTTGATCGGGATTAAAGTTAAATTTTTCTCCCGTGAGCAGATGCTTGACTAACCCAAAAGCAGCCCGGTGATTTAAAGTAGGATCGGGATAATTATTTCTGAGCAAATTTAGGGCATAAATGCGGGAATTATCGGTTTGTAATTGCCGATTAACCCTAATTAGTCCTTGCTCTAGTTTAACTCCCACCCCAGCCAAATTTAATCCCTGTTCATTGACTTGATAATTACCGGCAAAAATCAGATCATCAACTTCGATAACACGATTGCCTAATTGTAGCCATTTTTGACCCTCGATCGCTTTCACTTGACTAGGACAATAGCCTGGTAAAATCTTAATTCCTTCCGCTTCTAAAATGGCAGTAACTAAATGGGAGATTTCCTGATCAATATCCGGCAGTAGATAATTATCCTCGATAATTAAGCTAATTTCTTTCCCCAAACGTCGGAGAATTTGTGCTAAACTCACAGCCATGCTGCTGTTGCCAATAATCGCTAAATGTTGTCCCAACTTGTCTAAATTTGGCTCTTGCCAAAGGGTTTGAGCGGTAAAATAATTAACTTCATCTAAGCCGAAAATTTTCGGGACTTGCGGATAAAAACCAGTAGCGATAAGATAGTGTTTAGCCAACAATTGCCGACCGTTAACCACGAATCCCAAATGGGGCAGCCGGACAAATTCCCCCCCACCCAGGATAACATCTATTCCTTCCGTGGCTAATCTCGCCAAAGAATGATGTTTATTAATAGTTTTATCTACTTCCCCTAGCCATTGCCGCAACCGTTGCCATTGGGGATAAATGGCCGTTTCTTGCCAATTATTCAGCAGTTTATAGGGATGGATAATTTGGCTGTACCCCTTGCTAAAAATGTCCTCAGATGCCTCTAAATTGTCGCTAGAAGGCTGTTGCACTAAAGCCACCCTTTTTTTGAGGTGAACAGCCAACAAAGCCGCTTCTATCGCCGCAGGAGTGGCACCGATAATTACTAAGTCGTAAACCACAAATATTCGGTCGTCAGGAGCCGGAAACTTAACAATAAAAACTCAAATCTGATAACTGATAACTGATAACTGATAACTGATTACCGGCGCCGGTCTTGCAGTTTTTTATAGACATCTCGCAGGGGGACTTGATGATAGGCGAGAGCGACGAGGGTATGATAAAAAAGATCGGCCACTTCTGCGGTAATAGCATCGCCATCATTATCTTTGCAGGCCATGACCACTTCTGCCGATTCTTCGCCGATTTTCTTGAGAATTTTGTTATCTCCTCCGGCCAAAAGTTTACAGGTGTAGGATTCCGGATGAGGATCGTCTCTGCGATCGCAAATTACCTTAAACAATTCCGAGAGAGTGTCGGCCGCTGGCGGTGATTTTTGCCAGTTTACTTGGTGAAAACAGCTTCTTTCGCCGGTATGACAGGCGATATCACCGATTTGCTCAATAGTCAGTAAGATAGCATCACTATCGCAATCGTAGCGAATTTGACGCACTTTTTGGATATGGCCGGAAGTGGCTCCCTTGTGCCACAATTCTTGACGAGAACGACTCCAATACCACGCTTCCCCAGTGGTGAGGGTTTTTTCGAGGGATTCCCGATTCATCCAGGCCATCATTAACACTGTAGCATCAAGATAGTCTTGAGCGATCGCTGGTACTAAACCCTGGGGATTATAAGCGATCGCGTCGAGGGGAATAGCGGAGAGTAAAGAGGACATCAGTTTTTCGCGGTCAAGAATTATGGTGAGATAAATTACCCAAAGCTTAATTATTTGACTCTCCCCCGTTAATCGCTCGCGCAGTGTAGCGGGGGATTCTCGGTTCTTAGGCTTTTAACTAGATCGACCGGGTTTAACCCAGACGATCCCCGTCAAATCGCCTCCGCGAGCATTTTCTAACACGGTCAGTCCGACCGCGTTTTTTCCTCGATTCTCGATTACCTTTGCCGATGCCGTATCTCTTGGTTCGATGTGGCCGCAAGAATTACATTGGTGAACTCTTTCGGATAACGCTTTTTTACCAGTAATCGCGCCACAATTCGGACACTCTTGCGAAGTTCCGTTTTTATCAACCTTAAGATAATATTTCCCCCGTTTCCAAATAACAAACGGTAGTATCTCATTAATAAAACTACCGATGCCTGAATCCAGAGATTGTTTTCTAACGATCCCTCTAGACCAGGAAACGAAGTTAATATCCTCAACGAAGATATTATCAGCGATATCACAAAGATAATGAGCTAGTTTAAAGTGCCAATCTCTACGAGTATTAGACACTTTTTCGTGTAATCTTGCTATCTTCTCCTGAAGTTTTAACCAATTGTTCGAGCCTTTGACTTTATGTTTCAAGCGTCTTTGTAGCAATTTAAGCTTACTCTGTACTTTCAACAAAAATCGAGGGGATTTGATTAAATCTCCCCGAGAAGTAGCGACAAAACTTTCAATTCCCGCGTCGATTCCTAAACAGGTCTTCCCCACTGTCATATCGGGAACTAATTCCGGAGATTGGAAAGAAACCGAAACGTAAAATCCCGACGCTTTTTGGATAATTCGAGCTTGTTTAGGCTCAAACCCAGACGGGTACTCCCTAGATTTCCTAATCCGAATTTTTCCCAATTGTGGAAAATTTAAGTATTCGTCACCTAAGAAGTTTTTTGACAGCGCAGGAAAAACCAAACTCCGCATCTTTTTCTTGAATCTAGGAAAGCCGAAGCCTTTCGATTTCATCTGCTCAAATGCTTTATCTAAAGTTTTTAAGACTTGCTGTAAGACTTGAGCGTTAACCGTCTTTAATATCGGAGAGAATTTTTTAGCTTCCGTTAGATTTTTGGCTTGAACGAAGTAATTTGGATAAGGTTCATCTGCGGAAATTATATACTCGGAAACTAACGAACAGCGCTCCGCAAGACACTTTCGAGAGTTCAACCAATCTTTCCGTTCTGAGAGAGCGTAATTGTCAACGCTCTTGCCAACATCGAGAATATGTACAATCTCCCGTTCCTGTTGCCTATTTACCTTTAGTTTGTACTGGTAGGTAAGCGTTATCACTGTCGTTTGTTTTGTGATGTATAATTAGATTATAACACTTACCGACTAATATGTCAACTGATTACCATCATAAATTTTGCTCTGTTTATAGACTTACCGCTCACATTGTATTCGTCATCAAATACCGACGAAAAGTTATTAACGATGAAATCTTAAGTAAGTGGTTATAATTAAATTGAAGATATATCCCCCCTTGATCCCCCCTTGATAAGTAGGGTTGATTCATGAATCAACCCTACCTTGATGAGGGGGTGTCTGATAATTTTTAACGCCTACCTACTTAGGCCGACTTAAAGAAATCTTGGCGTCAACGCTGACGAAATGGGAAAGCGCATTGCTTGATTTCAACGGTGAATCGGATTACGTTCACCTGATTATCGATTACAAGCCTGACATCGCTTTATCCAAATTAATCGCTAACCTTAAAACAGTTAGTAGTCGCTTAATTAGAAAAGAATTTCCGTACTTAGCGGCAAGGTATTTCGACAACAAACCTTATTTTTGGACGGGAGCTTATTTCCTAGCCAGTTGTGGTGGAGTAACTGTTGAACAACTAAAAAAATATGTTGAGAACCAAAACTCCCCGAAAGTGGAAACGCTACCGCGTTAGTTTCATTCTGGTGGCGACTCATCTCCCGTTAACTGCGTAGCGGTTTAACGGGAGTCCTCTCGCTCCATTGAGATAGCCTTGACATCGCCAGGGCTTCATTATCCCTATCTAAAACCCCAAAACCCGCTAACGACCCTTAAAAACAAAAATTAGGTCTTGGCTCGCGTTAGCATCAATAATTAAGAAAAAGCTAAAAGTCAGAAACCCTGCCAGGGCATCTAACCTTTAGCTATTAATGTCTTGACCATATTGGCAGCTGTTATTTTCATCTCTTGAAGCGGGAAACTAATCCTAGACCACCAACGGTGAGCAGTCCGAGAATAGTACCCGGTTCGGGTACTTCAGTACCTTGTGTGAATTTATTCGACGAAGACATCAGAGTTCCACCAGGATTAGGGGCAAGTGTATTCGTGACCGTGAGCTTCTTGAGATCACCAGTAATAGGGATGAAAGAACCAGGAGCAGGCGGGGCAGGCCAGCCGTTAAGTGATATTAAGGTGAGATTGGGTTCCTGAAGGAATGTGGTTACAGTCCCGTAGCCGAGGGGAGGGTTGACATTTACGTCTGAATCCACTTGAGCCCCTGTAAAATGAAAGTTGGGGTCTAGGATCTCGATTGTGTAGGTGAAAGACCCAGCCGCAGAGAGCATACCCACTGGATCGAATTCAAAGGCATACTCTTGTCCAGCCTCGCTCAAGGTAATGAAGGTGGTCGTGCCTGGTATCGCACCAGTAGCAAATGTATCACTGACGTATGTAACTTTTTTGTCGCCCACTTGGAGGGTAGTTCCAGCCTTGAATTGGTCCCAGTTAATCGATACTGTTGCTGCACTGGCACTGGTAGCGATAAGCACTGAGCCGGCGAGAACGCCGATGGCGGCGGCTCCCGTGGCGATGGGAAAAGCAAGAGTTTTGGTTAATTTGTTTCTTCTAAGCATAACTGAATTGTCCAGCGTTAGTTTTGTGTACTATGGTGAATCACTCTCAACGTAGTTGGGAGCTTCCTGCTTCAATGGGATGCAAGATAGCAAGTCTTACCTTCCCGACCCGGGCAGGAGTCCTAGTTCCTAAGACCCATACTTTTTCTTGCAACACGACCCGTTGAGCTTGTTTATCGCACAAGGAATAGTGGTCAAGATATGCTTGTTATAGCACAGTTTTTGAGAATTGTCTAAGTAGGGGGGCACAATTATTTGTAGGATGGGTCAGCGGTAGCGTAACATGAGCGGGCGTTGGGTTTCATGCTTCAACCGTTCGGACCTCGGCGTGAGACTTCGGCGTGAGCTTTTGTCGAACGCTCGGTCGAACGCTGATCTCACGGCCGAAGCCCAACCTACGTTCTATGTTAAAGTCAACAGAAAGCTTAAAAAAACCTTAAGATTTTTGATAACTTTTCGTTTGACCTGATAAAAGTCTAGCTAAGTTTTTCAAAAAAAACAAGTGTTGACAAAAGTTGCTCTTTTCTTAATTTTTCATCAAGACAATTTGACGCTCCCATCGCACTAAGCGCTTCGGGATTCCGGGTTCATCCAGTTACCTTGTCTAACAATTTCGCCTGTTGACTCTCCCCCGCTAACCGCTCGCGCGGTGTAGCAAGGGATTCTTGATTCATAGGCTCTTGACTAGATCGAACAGATTTAACTGAACGACCCCCGTCAAATCGCCTCCGCAAGCATTTTCTAACACGGTCAGTCCGACCGCGTTTTTGCCTCGGTTCTCGATTACTTTTGCTGATGCCGTATCTCTTGGTTCGATGTGACCGCAAGAATCACACCGGTGAACTCTTTCCGATAACGACTTTTTGCCGGTAATCGCGCCACAATTCGGACACTCCTGGGAAGTTCCGTTTTTATCGACCTTAAGATAATATTTCCCCCGTTTCCAAACAACAAACGGTAGTAAGTAGCTGGTTATAATTAAATTAAAAATGGATTTTAGGTTCGATCCCCCCTGCCCTCCTTGATAAGGTAGGGTTGATTCATGAATCAACCCTACCCTTGATAAGGGGGGTGTCTGACAACTTTTAACGCCTACCTACTTATCTCGTTAATAAAACTACCGATACCTGAATCCAGAGATTGTTTTCTAACGATCCCTCTAGACCAGGAAACGAAGTTAATATCTTCGACAAAGATATTATCAGCAATATCACAAAGGTAATGAGCTAGTTTAAAGTGCCAATCTCTACGAGTATTAGACACTTTTTCAGGTAATCTTGCTATCTTCTCTTGGAGTTTCAACCAATTGTTCGAGCCTTTGACTTGATGTTTCAAGCGTCTTTGTAGCAATTTAAGCTTACTCTGTACTTTCAACAAAAATCGAGGGGCTTTGATTAAATCTCCCCGTGAAGTAGCGACAAAACTCTCAATCCCCGCGTCGATTCCTAAACAGGTTTTCCCCACTGTCATATCGGGAACTAATTCCGGAGATTGGAAAGAAACCGAAACGTAAAATCCCGACGCTTTTTGGATAATTTGAGCTTGTTTAGGCTCAAACCCAGACGGGTACTCCCTAGATTTCCTAATCCGAATTTTTCCTAATTGCGGAAAATTCAAGCATCCATCCCCTAGAAAGTTTTTTGACAGCGCAGGAAAAACCAAACTCCGCATCTTTTTCTTAAATCTAGGAAAGCCGAAGCCTTTCGATTTCATGTCAGAAAAAGCTTTATCTACAGTTTTTAAGACTTGCTGTAAAACTTGAGCGTTAACCGTCTTTAATATCGGGGAAACTTTTTTAGCTTCCGTTAGATTTTTAGCTTGAACGAAGTAATTTGGATAGGGTTCATCCGCAGGAATTATGTACTCGGAAACTAGCGAACAGTGATCCGCAAGACACTTTCGAGAGTTTAGCCAATCTTTCCGTTCTGAAAGAGCGTAATTATAAACGCTCTTGCCAACATCAAGAATGTGGATTATCTCCCGTTCCTGTTGTCTGTTTACCTTTAGTTTGTACTGGTAGGTAAGCGTTATCACTGTCGTTAGTTTCGTGATGTATAGTTAAATTGTCACACTTACTGCCTAATATGTCAACCGATTACAATCATGGACCAAATTAATCGCTAACCTTAAAACAGTTAGTAGTCGCTTAATTAGAAAGGAATTTCTGGATTTGGCGGCCAAGTATTTCCACAACAAACCCTATTTTTGGACGGGAGGTTATTTCGTGGCTAGTTGTGGCGGCGTTACTGTCGAACAACTAAAAAAATACGTCGAGAACCAAAACTCCCCAAAAGTGGAAACGCTACTGCGTTAGTTTCATTCTGGTGGCGATTTATACGCAGTTTAACGGGAGTCCTCTCGCTCCATTGAGATAGACGGTAGGTAGTCTGTAGTCGGGCTTGAATTTCTGTCCGCGGCTCGACTGATCTCGCCGAACGTCCCGACAGTGTTGATGGCGGCGTTTTTATCTCTATCTAGAACACAACATAGCATAGTTTATTCTATTTTCTTTCCCAGAGTCCATCCATCCTCAAGAATGCCCATTCTGATAGCCTCTTCAATGGCTAAGCTGTTCGTAATTTAAATTGCCTGTTGAGATGAGGCACTCTTGCAAGAGGCAACCCCCCCCTGACTTGAAAGAGGGTGTAGGGCGCCGAACGTCCGAAGTCTCACGCGGCGGTTCGGCGGTTCGGCGGTTCGGCTGAGATCACCGTCGAAGCCTCACCGTCCGCTCGACTGAGCGTTCGACAAAAGCTCACGCCGAAGTCTCGCCGAACGTCCGATGTCCGAACGGCAAAAGGAAAGAAAAATCGGTGTACCTCACTAGCTTAGGAAACGCTATAGCAATAGCCATCTAAAAAATGCCGACAAGCGTTAAGCTCGCTGATAACTTTTTATTTGACCTGACAGAAGCATAACCAACTTTTCCCAAAGAAACAAGTGTTTTAGAAAAAATCTCAAACCTGAAAACCTTGTATGATAAGTTTAACTTATATAGGAGTGATCAATCTCGTTCCACTCGGTCTCGCGTAGCGAGCGCGTTGCGACCGCCCGCAGGAATGTATCTTAGAATACATTTTACCCAGCAAACCTAAGAGACCCTTAGGCAAGAACTCTACCAAAAACAAAAATTAGGCCTTGACTTGTGTTATAGTCAATACCTAAGGGAAAGCTAAAGGCTAGAAAACCAAACAGGGCATCTAACCTTATAGCTATTTCAACGTCACAGTTATCAATGTGTGCGAGACATTGGTAACTGTTATTTTTGTTTTTTGAAGCGGGACACCAATCCTAAACCACCCACTGCCAGAAGTCCGAGGATAGTACCCGGTTCGGGGACGTGAGGGGCTTCTCGGAAATTATTGGACAGGGTGCTTAGACCTTCACCTGGACCATTAGGATTAGATATGGTATCTTTGACGGTCAACGATAGTTTGGGACTGATAGTTTGGAAACCGACAAGAGGGTCCTCTGATCCGTTATCTGAAACTAAGGGGGGGAAGGGGGGGGTCAACCCATCTATTTCCTTGGTTACAGTCCCGTAGTTGGCTGTTACGTCTGAATCTATTGCAACCCCATTAACGAACGTAGGGAACGTAATGTCATATATTATAGTCCCGGAACCGCTATCGGTCGCAAAAGTACCGGGTATAGCACTGTATGTGAATTCATACTCATCACCGGTTTTGAAAAAAGTAACTGTATCATCATTGTCTTCGAGCGGATCAAACGTACCACCGACGTACGTAGCTGTTGCTCCGTTACCATTGTGAATCACAAGAGGATTTCCGGCCACCCAGTCCGCCCATTTCACGGACCCAGAAGAGCCATCAGGACTAGGAGTCGTCGCACTGGCACTGGTAGCGGTAAGCACCGCGCCGGCGAGAACACCGATGGCTAGAGAGCCAGAAGCAAAGGTTTTGGTTAATTTGTTGGTTGTCATCATAACTGAATTATCCAGCTGTAATTGTGTGTACTAATAGCCATCAAAAAAATGCAGACAAGCGTTAAGCTCGCTAATAAATTTTTGTTTGACTTAACAGAACTATAACAAACCTTTCCCAAAAAAACAAGTATTTTAAAAAACTTTTTTTGAGGAATATTTAGATATTTTTTGTCCAATTTATAGGAGTTTTTCTTGAACATAATTACCCAAAAGGTAACAAATATACCCAAGCTTTTTGGGGAAAGTTGGACAAATAAACAAGCTCTAGTTTAAAAAAAATTTTGGCTATTGACAAAAATTAATCAAGAGAGTTACAAAAGATAAAACTTAACAGTTTTGAGCGTCAAAACTTCAGTTCGACGAATCAATTCCCTAGGGGTGGAAACCGGGGAAAACGGGGAAACTGAGGAAAAATAGGGAAAGGAGGCGGGCAATTTGCCCCCACAGCAACGTCTTTTTGCTTTGCCCCTATAACACCAAATCCGTTTTTAATAGTGTGATTAATCCTAGTCCAGCTTTAAAAACCCAGTCCCTTCTCCCCACTTCCCACTCCCCTAGATCTTTTAAACAGGATTTAGTATAACTAAGATACTCCGTGCGACCCGGAAACAAACTCAGGTTTGAGAAAAACAAAAAATCCCGTTTAATACCTCTATCTAAAGGGGTACTATTAATTAATTTTCCTAACTCATCTACCATCACCAGTGCGAGTAAGTCCGTTGATGCCAAATTCCGTCATCCTTCATCTTTAAAAGTGGACAACTGACCGTCTCACGTTGGACAATTCTCCCCCCATAAATTTCTTTAATTTAAAACCGAGTTATATATTCGATGTCTAGTTTTTATGCGCCAGAATTGCTAGAAAACCCCAAAACCCTCTAACGACCCGTTGATCAAAAACAAAAATTAGGTCTTGGCTTGTGCTAGAATCAGTACTAAAGAGAAAGCTAAAAGCTATAAACCCTCACAGGGCATCTAACCTTTAGCTGTTTTTTGTTCAACGTCACAGTTATCAATGTGTGCAAGACATTGGTAACTGTTATTTTTGTTTCTTAAAGCGGGAAATCAATCCTAAACCACCCACTGCCAGAAGTCCGAGGATAGTACCCGGTTCGGGGATTTCAGCAGGGGGGGGGTCTAGGTCTTGAGTGAAGTCCTTAGTGGAAAATTGTAACAGAGAACTACCATTGTCAAGGCTTGTATAGGTATCGATCACTTTGATGGTATTAGCATTGGAAGACAGAATACTGCCGAAGTCCTCAGAGCCGTTCGTGGACGTTAGGGTGATAAGCGGAGTATTATCTAGTTTGAAAATCCCCCTGGTAGCGAGATAATTCTCGTTTCCAGGCGGTCCAGATATATTTGTCTCGAATGCAACCTGAGCGAAAACTAGCTTGGGGTCAGAAATATCGACTTCGTATTGCAATGTACCATTATGAACACCGAGGCTAGTTTCTTCACTGAAATTTACAGTCCAAACACCATTATTGAGAATGAATCTCAGTTCATCGCCTATGCTAACATCGCCATTGATACTGAAATTGTAGAAAGAGTTGTCGCCGAGGATAACGGAATCATAGAAAACACCGTCAATCTTAACACCAACGGTCTCATCTTCTTCGGCAATTTCACTACTGACAAAACCATTGCCATTTGTATCGAGTTCAACGGTAAAATGAATAGCTTGAGCGGGAGCGGCCATAGCGGTGGCGATACCGAGGGTGGCTGCACCGCAGAGGATTTTGGTTAATTTGTTTGTTGTCATCATGACTAAATTATCCAGCGTTGACTGTGTGTACTATAGCCGTCAAAAAAATGCAGATAAGCGTTAAGCTCGCTGATAAATTTTGGTTTGACTTAACAGAAGTATAACAAAGTTTTCAGAAAAAAAAGATGTTTAGATAACTTATTATTCTGTAATATCTGAAATATTTTTGTCCAATTTAGAGCAGTTTTTCCTGAACATAATTACCCAAAAATAAACAAATATACCCAAGCTTTTTGGGGAAAGTTGGACAAATAAACAAGCTCTAGTTTAAAAAATTTTTTGTAAATATCCAAAAATTAATCAAGAGAGATAAAATCGATAAAACTTAATATAGCGGTAAGCGCTTGAGTGAGATACAGACCAAGCTTTGCCTAGCATGGTTTATAGCTTGTGACACTGTACCTAATACGACTGCACACCGCTATAAGCTAGTGAGGTACACATATTTTTCTTCCCTTTTGACTTTTG
>NZ_JAPZSO010000096.1:0-17640 GCF_027531715.1 Microcystis sp. LE19-8.1F
GAGTCGATGGATATTTTTTCGGAACTTGCCCTTTCTTTGATACGCCTCAAACCCCAGAAAAACCCTTATTTCTCCAAAGGGTTAACGGCTATGAGCCTTATCAAGCAAGCTCTTTAACCTTTCTGTCACCCCTTGAGCTCTTTACTTAACTTTGTATTTTTGCCCCCATTGCTGCAGGAAATTAATTACTACTAACATGAACAAAGAAACCAGTAATAAAACCATGCCGATTACTGTCGCCCCTGTGTAATCATATTCCTCTAGTCTTTGGAAGATTAAAACTGGGGCAATTAAATCCTTAAAGGGAATATTAGAGGAGATAATAACTACGGAACCATATTCACCGATCGCTCTGGCAAAACCGAGGGCAACTCCTGTTAAAATAGCGGGTAGTATTGTGGGAAAAATAACTCGCCAAAAGATTTGCCAAGAGGAAGCGCCGAGGGATAAAGCCGCTTCTTCTACCTCTTTTTCCATTTCCTGTAAAACTGGCTGTAGGGTGCGGACAACGAAGGGTAAAGCGATAAATAACATCGCCACAAAAACCCCTAAAATGGTAAAGGATATCTTAATGCCAAAGGGGGCAAAAAATTGACCGAGCCAACCGTTATCACTGTAAACTGTGGCTAGGACTAAACCGGCAACAGAAGTGGGTAAAGCAAAGGGCAAATCTACACAAGCATCGACAATTTTTTTACCCGGGAATCGATAACGCACTAATACCCAAGCGATAATAGTGCCAAAAACTCCGTCAATTAATCCGGCGATTAAGGAAGTAAAAAAAGTGACTTGGTAAGCGGATAAAGAAATCGGTAAAGTGGCAATGCGCCAAAATTCGGCAAAACCAAGAGTTAGGGATTTAGCAAATAGTGCCGCCGCCGGTAAAACCAACAAAACCACTAGATAACTAATGGTAATTACCCAAGGAATAGAAACTTTTTTCAGGGGTTGACTGGGAGATAAAGATAATTGTGGGTTAGCCATTGTTTATTATTGCTAGAGATTACCAATTGTCCGCTTCTTCAAGAACTTGTGCTGAATCATACCAAACTTCTACATCTAAATCTGCCAGATAGGAAAGGGCATTTTCTATCCCTTGGGAGTTGCCTTGTAGTTGTAGATCGAACCAGCCATCTTGATTATTATTTGCCGCTAACAAAGCGGAAAATATATTCACTTTTAGACCAGGAAAAGACCCTAAACCTGCTATAATTGGCTCGTTAATATATTGTTTAGGAATCCGAATTTTTATTCTTCGGGAAGTGGGGCGATCGAGTCCTGATTGATCGAGATGTAAGTCACTTTGGGGATGATTAATAGTTTGCCATTGAGGTTGATTATCCATGGTTTTTCTCCTTAGGATTTACCAGCTTTAGTCAGAATTTTATCGAACAAGCCTCCATCATCAAAGAATTGCTTTTGTACCTGATCCCAACCGCCTAAATCCTGCACGGTAAAGAGATTTTTTATCTGAGGAAATTTACTCTCAAACTCTTTAACTATCGTCGGTTCAACGGGACGAAAACCCACCTTAGCAAATTCTCTTTGTGCCTCTGGGGTAAATAAAAACTGCACAAAAGCCTCGGCCACTTTTCTCGTACTTTTTTTATCCACATTGGCATCAACAACCGCCACGGGATTATCAATAGAAATATTGTAATCGGTGGGAACAGTGTAGGCCAACTTCTCGCCTTTTTGGTTAGCGAGAATCATCTCATTTTCGTAATTAATCAGCACATTTCCCTGGCCTTGTTTAAAAAATACATCACTAGATTCGCGAGCATCTCTAGGTAAAACTGGCGCGTTTTTAAACACTTTTTCGACAAAAGTTTGCGCCGCTTGTTCACTGCCTCCCGCTTGCGTCACCGAACCCCAAAGAGCGAGAAAATTCCAGCGCGCTCCGCCAGAAGTCTTGGGATTAGCGGTAATAACTTTAATATTATCCTTGGCTAAATCTGACCATTTATTAATTTTAATATTGGCATCACGAGGAACAAAAGCCACTACAGATTTATGAACAATAGAGTCATTCGGAGCTTCTTTTTCCCAACCGGGTTGAATTAATCCCGCTTGCTCAATTTTCTTGGTATCCAAAGCTAAAGCCAACGCTACCACATCCGCTTCTAAACCATCGATAACGGCACGAGTTTGGGAACCGGAACCACCATAACTCTGTTCAAAAGTTACCTTTTGCCCCGTTTTTTGTTGCCATTCCTCGACAAATTTGGGAATGATTTTTTCGTAGGCACTTTGGGTGACAGCATAGGAAACAAGCGTCACAGTCACGGGTTTTTGGCTGTCATTGTCGCTATTGGTGGGGGATGGGGTGCAAGATACCAGCATTCCCCCCGTCAGGACAGTTGCCATGAGTAGGGACAAACAAGACTGGGATGACTGCATCGACGGCGCTCCTAAGCTTTACTCTGAGGTTGTATCTGTTTTCAGGCGTCTTTTAATCCTACAGCACAGAAAAAAAAATTTCAATACATTTATAAAACAAATTGGGAATAAGGCGATAACAAGGGAAACTGTGAGAAGATAAAATCAGTGCTACATCTAGGTTTGAGACTATGGGCAAGAGCGTCAAAGCCAAAAAAACAACCCTCCTACAACAACTGATTAACCAGAGTTTTCTCTTTCGCGGACTAGAGGAAGCTTGGTTAAGTCAGTATCTCGATGCCGACAATCTCAAGCTAGAGACGCTATTTTCCAATCGTCCCGTCTATACGGCTTTTCTCCCCGATGAATTTCTAGATGTTTTGTATGTGATTTTAGATGAGGGTGTAATCGTCGTCCGCAGCACTCCCCTCGACCGGATTATTGCCATTACCTACCCCGGCGGCTGTTTTGGTATGAGGAGTTTACCCTTTAGTTATGGTTTAGCCAGTCGCGCCTTTCCCTGTTTGGTGGAATCCTATAAAACTACCCACGTCCTGAAAATTCCCTTATCGGCACTAGAAAAGATTTACAACGATAACGAAAGTTTTCGTCAACGGTACTGTTTTTTATTTGAATTACAGCAAAAATTCGAGTATCATTTGCTTAATTGCAGTAGCTATCCACCCCAAGCTGTGGCGGCTTTACTGAGAGCTTTAATCTATCAAGAAAGAGAATTAGGCAGTCAACCGAGTGCTGAAAATATCTATACTTTTGATCTATCCGTCGATGTGATTGCTCGCGCTTGTCAACTCAATCAACGCACCGTCGAACAGGTATTAAAAGGATTGCAAACCGTGGGATTAATTGCCTCAGAATCGACGGGGGATTTAATTCGGGTACTAGATGCCGAGGGTTTAAAAGAAGTGTACAGTGCCACCAGGGATAAAGTTAATTGGTGGCCCCTAAGATAAGTAGGGTTGGCCCTATTTACTATTGCAATTGACAGCGCTTTAAGGCATCTTCGGCAGCCGCTTTGGTGGCATCCTGTTTCCGTTTACCTTTACCTGTACCGTAGAGAAGATTATTAACCCGCACTTCGGCAGTAAATTCCCTAGCGTGGGGGGGTCCTGTCACATCAATGATCGCATATTCTGGATTAGAGGCAAAATTGGCCAGCGCCCACTGTTGAAAGAGATTTTTGGCATCGATAAAAGATGGCGATTCCGATTGTTGAGAGACTAAATGAGAGGCTACAGGGATAAAAAGTTGATGCAGATAGTTTTTAACCGCATTTAACCCCGAATCTAGATAATAAGCCCCAATTATCGCTTCAAAAGTGTCCGCTAATAGGGTAGGATTCGATCGCCCCCGATCTTTAATTGCCCCCTTACCCAAACGCATTAACTCCCCCAGGCCGATTTCAAGGCCAAATTGCGCTAATTGTTCTTCTTTGACCAAATTTGACCGCAAACGGGTTAATTCTGCCTCGTTCATGGCGGGATATTTCTGATACAAAAGTTCGCCCACCAAAAAAGCCAAAATCGCATCGCCCAAAAATTCTAGGCGCTCGTTATTTTCCGTCAATTCGGACTGTTCGTTAACATAGGAACGATGGGTTAAAGCTTGGGTGAGAAGGAGAGCATTTTGAAAAGGAGGCAAACAAGACATTACAGAAATGATCAAGTCAAGAGCATTTCTTATCTTAATCTGACCCCACCCCGAATAGATGAGACGAACGATCCTTTTTTTACTGTTTTTTCCGGCTAGTTTAGGCATAATCTCCCAAATCTTCTCACCGGAAAACCTATCCGCTGCTATTCTTGCCCTAGGTACCCTGGGGATGTGCATGGAACAGGCACGCATGGCAGCGGTGGACTTGGGAGAAATTGCCCAATTTCAGCAAAAAACCAGCGATCCTCGCCTCGATCGCTTTTTTATGGTCACAATTAGTACAATTGTTTTAGAATTAGCGGGCTTTTATGTGGCTGCCCTCTGGATAGGATGGGGAGCTTTAATAGTTTTAGTTAGTCAAATTTGGTTTCATTGTTTAGCCAAAATTCAACTGCAGCCAAGCACGGGAAAAATTATTGACCATGGCATAGGGCCACGTTTACCCATCTTACTCGCTGACGGAATCGGCATAATCTTCGTGGCTTTCTGGTTAGCCAAAATTGCCCCCCTAATTATGGCCATGACTTTAACGACAATGTTATTAATCTACGGCTCTATTAAGTATAGACCTCTTGTCAAATTCAAAAATCTTCCCTTGGTTGAGGAGTAAGTAGCCAGTATTCGGTCGTCAGGAGAATCAAGAATGAGCATTAATCAACTAAATTCTCTATTTAGAGATTTTATGCCTATTTTTCTCATTTTTGAACTCTCAAAAATTAATTATCGTTGAGCTTGCCGCTAGAGGATTTGAGCGCATTTTTCTCTCAGACATCAGCCCTCCTTTGCTAAAATGATAATCATTATCACTTTAACTAGCAATGGTCAATCAGATTAAGTACCCCCTAGCAGAAAGCCCCGTTATCGAAGAAGATTCGCAAAAAATCGTAAAAATACGCCATACTTGCGCCCATATCTTAGCGATGGCTGTACAAACTCTCTTTCCTGAAACCAAAGTCGCTATTGGTCCCTGGACAGAAACGGGATTCTACTACGATTTCGATCGCCCAACACCCTTTACCCCCGAAGATTTGGAGAAAATAGCGGCAGAAATGGGGCGAATTATCGGGCAAAACCTGCCAATTATCCGAGAAGTGCTGGAAAGAAGCGAAATTGCCGCAGAAATCGAGCGCCTTAATCAACCCTACAAAAAGTTAATTTTAGAGAGAATTCCCCCAGATGAAACCATTACCCGTTATTTTATCGGTAGTCCAGACGCAGGACGGAGCGATCGAGAACCCTCGTTAATTGATGGTGCTGTTTCTCCCCCGGAAGAATTTTGGTGGGATCTGTGCGCGGGACCCCATCTCAACTCGACGGGGGAAATTAACCCCGATGCTTTCGCCTTGGAAAGTGTAGCGGGTGCTTATTGGCAAGGAGATGAAAAACAGCCGCAATTACAGCGAATTTACGGCACAGCTTGGCAAACCCCCGCAGAATTACAAAATTATCTCCAACAAAAAGAAGAAGCGCAGCGACGAGATCATCGCAAATTGGGACAACAATTAAAATTATTTAGCATCCAAGAAGATGCAGGTGGAGGCTTAGTTTTTTGGCATCCCCGGGGTGCAACAATGCGTTATTTAATCGAAGATTATTGGCGCCAAGCTCATTTAGAAGCGGGTTATCAATTTCTTTATACTCCCCATCTAGCTAATTTAGATTTGTGGAAAACTTCCGGACATTGGGACTTTTATCGCGACAATATGTTTGAGGCGATCGAGTTAGAACAGCAAAGCTATCAAATTAAGCCGATGAATTGTCCTTTTCATGTTTTAACCTATCAAAATGACCTGCATTCCTATCGAGAATTTCCCCTAAGATGGGCAGAATTAGGCACAGTTTATCGTTACGAGCGCTCGGGGGTTTTACACGGATTAATGCGGGTGCGAGGTTTTACCCAAGATGATGCTCATATTTTCTGTTTACCCGAACAAATTGCCGCAGAGATTCTAGGAGTTTTGAACTTAACCGAGAAAATTCTCTCCGATTTTGGCTTTACTAATTATCAGATAAATTTATCGACTCGCCCCAGTAAATCCGTGGGTAGTGATAGTGTTTGGGAATTGGCAACCGCAGCTTTAATTGAGGCCTTAAATGCTAAAAAGTGGGATTATATTGAGGATCAGGGAGGTGGGGCTTTTTATGGTCCGAAAATTGATATAAAAATTCAAGATGCGATCGGTAGAATGTGGCAATGTTCCACGATTCAGGTCGATTTTAACTTGCCAGAACGCTTTGATATGCAATATGTCGCTAGGGATGGTACTCGGGAAAGACCGATTATGATTCATCGAGCTATTTTTGGCTCTTTGGAAAGATTTTTTGGTATTTTAATCGAGAATTATGCGGGAGATTTTCCTCTCTGGTTAGCACCTATTCAAGTCCGTTTATTACCCGTTAGTGATGAACAGCATCATTATGCTTTAGAGGTAGCAATGCAGTTAAAACAAGCTGGTTATCGAGTGGAAATCGATAAAAGTGGTGATCGTTTAGGTAAACAAATTCGTACAGGAGAACTAGAAAAAATCCCTGTCTTAGCTGTGATTGGAAAACGAGAAGTTAGCAGTAAAACTCTAAGTGTTCGCACTCGACAAGGGGGTGATTTAGGTTCGATGACGCTGGCAGATTTATTAGAAAAAATGCAAACAGCGATCCTATCTAAAATTAATCTCTGAAACTTTTGTATAAACCGGCAAATAGGGGATATCGATCCCTTCCAGGCGAATTTAACAGGGTTGAGAAAAGCCTATTTTCTGTCAATTAATTAACTTACAAGTGGGTTAGCTGCCATGAGTTCTTTGATAATTCCTCTCTCCGATTCCCTCCCTTGCTTGCCTAAATCGGGAATGCCTGTGACGATTATTACTGGTTTTTTAGGCAGTGGAAAAACCACCTTACTAAATCATATTCTTGACAATAAAGAAGGGTTAAAAGTTGCCGTGTTAGTCAATGAGTTTGGGGATATTAATATTGATTCTCAATTGCTTGTCTCCATCGATGAAGATATGGTAGAATTGAGTAATGGCTGTATTTGTTGTACGATTAATGATAGTTTAATTGAGACAGTCTATCAGGTCTTAGAAAAAGAAATACCCGTGGACTATCTAATTATTGAAACCACAGGATTAGCAGATCCTTTGCCAATTATCCTCACTTTCCTAGCCACGGAATTAAAATATCTGACTCGCTTAGATTCTATTATTACCCTCGTGGATTCTGAAAACTTTACTGCCGATCATTTTGATAGTAATATTGCCCTTAGTCAAATTCGTTATGGTGACGTGGTAATTCTCAATAAAATAGATCGAGTCAGTCCCAAGAAATTAGATGATTTAGAAAAGTTTATTCGTCGAGAAAAAGAGGGTATAAGACTCCTAAAAAGTAGTTATGGTCAGGTTCCTTTGGGTTTATTGTTAGACCTAGGTTTAACTAAAGAAGAATTGTATAAAGTCCAGTTGAGAGACTTTCAAAAAAATCGCCTAATCTCCAGTGATAATCAATCTCCTGAAGACTTTAATTTTGTCTCCTTTGTTAGCGATAAACCATTTAATCTAGATAAATTTGAACCTTTTCTCACGGAAAAAATGCCGATAAATGTTTTTCGAGCAAAAGGGATTCTCTGGTTTCAACAAAGCGATTTAAAACATATTTTTCAATTGAGCGGCCCTCGTTACGATCTGCAAGCGGTAGAATGGGATACATCTCCTAATAATCAGTTAGTTTTTATCGGCAGAAATTTAAATAAAGAGGAAATCTTGACACAACTAAACGAATGCTTGGCTAGTTCTCAAAAAATTAAAAAGCACAAACTATGAATAATTTATGGATAAAAACTTTAAAATTTAACGAACCCTCGATCCAATGGTTTACATCTCTTTGTTCTCCAAGCTCATTATCGCAAACCCTTGCACTTTACGGAAGCGGCGATCGATTAAGGGAACAATTAAAAACGAGGGGAATTACCTTAGTTGATTTACCCGATGGACAAAGCCAATGGTATCCTAGAGAAAAGAGCCATAACCATGATTAAGCTGCCCGCGCATTTAAATTGCTTGTTGAGACGAGGCAAGAGGCACTCTTGCAAGAGGCAACAGTAAAGGGATTGGGGGAGATTCGGCTAATCTTAAGAATAAGTGCTTTAAATGCGTCTTAGCTTAATACCGCAAGAAACCGCCAATTTTTCCCAAAATAACCTTGCTAAGTCTAGAGGATTGGTTAAGGAAGATTACTTGCCCCAATCTCACTTATGCTAGAATGATTATCATTACCACAATAAAGAAGGAGCAAAATGATTATCGTGGTGACGGGGGGTATAGCTGCGGGAAAAACCCATTGGATTCGCCAACAAATCGCCCAAAGCAAGCAGCCAAGTCTATATTTTAGTCCCCAGACGGAAACTTTTCCCATTGATCACCTCACTTTACAGAGTGAGTTTCCCCAGTTGTCCTCTATTTCTAGGGAAGAAGAAGACCTTTTGAGCAGTTTATCCATGGAAAACACGATCTATATGGAAGTACCATGGCATTTAGACAGGCAATCCCTCGAAAGCTTTCTAAAACCCCTCAATTGTCATCGGGTAGCGATTACGTCTCCAGACGAAGAAATCCCCGAAGGACAAGTTCCCGTCGATGAAATGGTCATCAGTCCCGTCAAAACAACAATAAAAGGTGATCAATGGTTAAAAAAACGAGAAATACAGATTTATAGAGCCGTTTTAACGGGAGAAATCCTCGATTTTTCCAGTTTAACCACCTTTTGGACAGAATTAACCCAAGGGGCCTATGGGGAAGTGCTGCGGGTCAAAAGTATCTTCGATATCATCGACGGTCAGTGTATTTATGGGGAATTTATGGATGAATGGCCAGAAAAAGACTTTCAAAGCTTAAATTTCCCCTTAAATCTCGATGGGAGACCGAATCGCTTTAGTGGGATTGAAATCGTCGGTCGCAATCTCGATAAACCGACAATTGCCGATACCCTGAGTGATTGTTGTCTGTCCGATGAGGCACTTTTTTATTATCAACAACAATTTCAAGAATCTTTAGAGCCAGAAATGGAGTTAATCTGATGAAAATAGCCGTTTTATCCTGTATTCATGGCAATATGCCCGCTTTTAATGCTGTTTTGCGAGATTTAGACCAACAGGGTTGTCAAGAAATCTACTGTTTAGGGGATTTAGTTGGGTATGGACCCCATCCTAACCAAGTGGTGGAAAAAATCCGTCAACTGGGGATTACCACGGTACAAGGGTGTTGGGATGAGGATATCGTTGAGGGATTAAATGCCTGTGAGTGCAGTTATCCGTCGCTTTTAGCAGAAAAACGCGGGAGATTAGCTCACGAGTGGACAAATCAAATAATCACCCCAGAAAACCGTAATTATTTGTCAAAACTGCCCGAAATTTTTAAGCTAGATCACCTCTGTTTTGTTCATGGTAGTCCCCAAAGTAACCATGAGTACCTTTTAGCCGAAATGGACGCTTTTACGGCTTTAGAACGGGTTTTATCGGTAGATACAGAGGTTTTATTCTGTGGACATACCCATATCCCCTACATTCGCACTCTCGACGCGGGAAGCTTGCAAATAAAAGTGTATCAACCCGATGGGGAACAGTCGCGGCAATTTACCACACCGGTTAAACGTATCATCAACGTGGGATCGGTGGGAGAACCGCGTCACGGTCGTCCAAATGCCACCTATGTGATTTACGATCGAGAAACGGCAGCGGTACAACTGCGAGAAGTGGCCTATAACTATCAGGAAACCTGTCAGGCTATTTTAGCATCGGGTTTACCTCCTATTTTCGCTTGGCGATTGGCTAAGGGTCTAGAATATGCGGAAAAAGCCGATGATCCGACTCATGTTTGCGAACGTTAATTTGTGATAAATCAAGAAATTATGTGGGCAATTTTAAGCGGTATTCAAGGCAATTTACCAGCCTATCAAGCGGTCTTGGAAGATATTCAGCAACGGTCAGTTACTGTAGAAAATTTATATATTTTAGGAGATTTTATCGGTGTTAATCCCGATAGTGAAATGCTAGTAGAACAAATACGTTATCCCACTAAAAATAACTTATATCCGCAGGTTTGTCGGGGATGGTGGGAAGAACAATGTCTAATTTTACACAGTTTAGGAGCAACAGGAGAACCGACGGAATTAATCCATAAACATGGAATTGATAGCACTAAACAACTCTGGGACGCAGTTTCTTTAGAAACGGTGCAATGGTTACGAAATCTCGATTTTGGTTTTGTCGAGTTGGATTGTTTATTAATTCATGGCAGTAGTGTCAGTGTTAGTGAAGAATTAACCCCCGATACTCCCCCATGGCAAATTTTAGATCGACTGCAACGGGTGGGAGTTAATAATCTATTTTGTGGTCGTGCAGGACAAGTTTTTGATTATTCTTTACAGTCCGCTAATTTAACTAGCACTGTTACTACTTTAGATAAACGGCAACCAAGTCAAACTTTGACGATTCAAGATAAGCGTTTAATTGGGGTTGGTAGCGTTGGTAAAGAATTAAATAAAGCAGTTTACACTCTCTATAATCCTAGTAATAATTGCGTGGAGTTTAGAACCGTACCTTATTAATCCATGAAAGATTAATTAAATATTCAAGATTAATTTAAGTAGGTAGGCGTTAAAAATTATCAGACACCCCCCTTATCAAGGGGGGATTAAGGGGGGATCAAGGGGGGATTTATCTTCAATTTAATTATAACCAGCTAGATAACTGAGGTAAGAGACTCTTGCTGACTTGCTTGCAGATGGGATTGAGCGCGAACAGCGCGGAACATCCCAAAACGACATAAACCCGTGCCAAAGGCCAAACGCATCAGCAGAATTGTCGGCACTTCTCGGACGGATTTAAGCAACCCAGTTAGACCAAATTGCCACCAACCTTGGGGACGAATCACCCCCTGCCAAATGGTATCAATCCAAGAGGGTAGAGTGGCTTTTGTCCAGTCAGCAGTCACCACTTCCCCATCTACCAATCCTGTGGCCGCTAACTGTTCGGCAAAACCTTCGATACTGGCAAAAGCGGGGTGGGACCACTGATCCAAAAGTTGGCGCATTACAGGACTTTCCCAGAAATTAAGCGGTTTTTGACGGTCATCTCGCTGATTCCAGTCTGCTACCACCAGGACTCCCCCCGGCTTAAGAACTCGCAGTAATTCCTGAGCAAAAACGGCTTTGTCCGGCATATGGGGACCGGCTTCGATTGACCAGACCACATCAAAACTCTCGTCGGGAAAAGAAAGGGCCATGGCATCATCGACCAAAAAGCGAGCATTTACATCTGGGGGTGTTAGTTCTTTGGCCCGTGCCACTTGTTTGGGACTAATGGTGACACCGGTAACGGTAAATCCATAGTCGCGGGCCAGAATGCGACTGCTGCCACCAATACCACAACCGACATCGAGGAGAGTTGCACCGGCGGGTAGTTTATCCAAACCTCCCCAAGAGACCATTTCCGCCACAAAGTCGGCTTTTGCCTGTAAAAAGTCTTTTTTTTCTGGTGGGGAACCGTAGTGACCTAAATGGATGTGTTCCCCCCAATAATATTCTAAAATCCCGTCTTCGGTCCATTGGTCGTAGGAGTTGGCCACCGAGTCCGACGATTGGTACTTGCGAGAGGAAACAAAATAGACGACGATAGCGATCGCTAGGAGTAAACCTAAAGATGATGTCAGCAAAAGTATATTCATTAAATGCTGCTGGGCAAACTGATACAAAGCTTAATAACTCTTAAAGATTATACAACTTTGAGGTTCTGCGGTTGAGTGACTTTGGTTCTTCGCCAGAAATTAACTATCCCCGTTGAAAGCGACTGGTAAGTAGGTAGGCGTTAAAAATTATCAGATCTCCCCCCTTATCAAGGGGGGATTAAGGGGGCAGGGTAGGGTTGATTCATGAATCAACCCTACTATGAATCAACCCTAGGAGGCAGGGGGGATCGAACCTAAAATCCATTTTTAATTTAATTATAACCAGCTACTTAATACAGCAGTTATCTTAATAGTTAGATCACTTCTGTAGTACTAAACTTTTATCTGTTTGTCCCTGTGGAATTGCCCTCAATCCATTCGTAAAAAGCCATAGATTCCGGAGAACAACGGCTGCATCCTCCGCATTTTTCTAGGGAAATCAGGCGAATTCGCCCCTTTTTCAGCAAGCGATCGAGCATAGGACTTAAGGCATCCGCCGACATCCGAAAGTGTGTGGATAAGTCAGCCAGAGATGCTTTCTGATTTTTGGCAAGATAAGCCTGTATATCGGTTAAAATCATGGTTTATAAGCGAAAAAAATCGAGAAAAGTTGCTTGATTGCGGTGGGTTACGGCGAATCTAAATAATTTGTTAGTTGCCTAGCTTTTTGTCGCCTAACCCACCCTACTTTTAAATTGCCGGACGGTTGATTTTTCGGGGACGGAGATTTTTTAAGGTGAATAAAACCCCGACTACGGTTAAACCCATCAAGACTATCCAAAAGAGAGAAAATCCCGGATGTCGAGAAAAAGTAGCGATTTGATAGAAGGAAGTGGCAACAATATAGGCCATTCCTGTGGTCCAGAAGGCAATAAAAGCAGTCCAACCGGCATTAGTTTCGCGATATACTGCCGATGTGGCCGAAACACAGGGAAAATAGAGCAGAACAAACAAGAGATAGGCAAAAGCACCCGCTTGACCATCAAATCTTTTCACCATTGCCCCAAAGATTCCTAAATCTACCTCTTGCTTCTCGGCAGCCGTTTTTTGATCTTGCAGATCACCAATATTTAAACCCAAGGGATCAAGTAATTGATTGGGTAATTGCGCTAAATTGGCGGGAATAGTGGCAATAGCTCGGTGAATTTGCCGCCAAAAGTCGAATTTTTCCGCCGCTGCCCCCTTATTCGGGTTATCTTCCCCTGCTAGTTGGCTGTAAATCGAGTTTAATGTCCCTACCATTGCTTCTTTGGCAAAAACTCCCGTAAAAATTCCCACTGTTGCCGGCCAATTTTCCGGTTCTAGTCCCATGGGTGAGAAAATAGGAGTTACAGCTTTACTGGTAGCACTTAAAACCGAGCGCTCGCTGTCTTGATTACCAAAAGAACCATCAAAACTAAGGGAGTTGAGTAGTCCCAAAATCATCACCATTAAAACGATAACTCGTCCAGCTTTCCATAAAAACGCTTGCAGACGTTCCCAAGTGCGAATTAAAACCCCTTTCAGACGCGGTAGATGATAGGGAGGCAATTCCATAATAAAGTGACTGACTTCTCCCTTGAGTAGGGTTTTTTTCATCACCAATCCCGTCAAAATAGCGGCGAGAATTCCTAAGATATAAAGACCAAAAACGATATTTTGACCACCTATGGGGAAAAAAGCCGCCGCAAATAGGGCATAAACAGGTAATCTGGCCCCACAGGACATAAAAGGGTTCATCATAATCGTCATTAAACGATCGCGAGAATTTTCTAGGGTTCTGGTGGCCATAATTGCCGGTACACTGCAACCAAATCCCACTAGCATGGGGACAAAGGATTTACCCGGCAATCCCACCAAACGCATCAATCGGTCCATGACGAAGGCTGCCCGGGCCATATAGCCGGAATCCTCTAAAATTGACAAAAAGAGGAACATAAAGCCAATTACGGGGATAAAAGTGGCGACGGTTTGCACACCTCCCCCCGCTCCATCAGCGAGCAGAGCAATTAGCCAACCGGGGGTATGGATTTTTTGTAAAACTTGGGACAAACCATCGACAAAGATAGTCTGGGCAGTTAAATCGAAGAAATCGATAAAGGCAGCACTAACATTGATGGTAAACAAGAACATTAGGTACATTACGCCCAAAAATATCGGAATTCCTAACCAGCGATCGAGAACAATCCGATCGAGGCGATCAGACATGGTATCATTTATTTGTCCAGTCCGTTGAGTGGCTCCCTGAGTAACTTGTTGAATAAAGCCATAACGAGTATCAGCAATTAAAATATCAAGGTCTTCCCCTAAAACTTGGTGTATTTGTCGTCTATGCTTGACGATAATGCTTAATAGTTCCTGGGAGCGCAATTCTGGGGCGATGCGATCCTCGTATTGCAGTAGATTTAAAGCGGTCCATCTTGGCTCAACGATCCTTTTACTGCTATGGTCGTTAATGTAGGCAACAATCTCGTTAAGAGCTTCCTCAATTACCGCAGGATAAGCCACATAAGCGGCAGTATGGTTAATATTACCAACTAATTCCCCAATTTTTTGCTTTAATTCTCCGATTCCCTCCCCTTTAACCGCACTAATCGCCACGACAATTGCATCCATGCGAGCGCTTAAGAGTTGCGGATTAACCACAATACCCCTAGTTTTAGCCACATCCATCATATTCAGGGCAATCAACATCGGTAAACGCATCTCCATGATTTGGGTAGTAAGGTAGAGATTACGCTCTAAATTGGCAGCATCGACGATATTAATCACTAAATCCGCTTCTCCTGACAGCAGATAGTCCCTAGCGACTAATTCATCCATTCCTGTCTCCCCTTCTTCTACATCGAGGGAATAGACTCCGGGTAAATCCACAAGGGTGATATCTTCCCCGTTAACTTGAAATCTTCCCTCTTTGCGATCGACTGTTACTCCCGGCCAGTTGCCGGTGCGTTGATTGGCCCCTGTGAGAGCATTAAAAAGGGTAGTTTTGCCACAGTTAGGATTGCCAATTAAGGCGATAATGGGTTTGACCATAATTTAGGATATTGAGTGACGAATAGGCTTAGATGATTAAATTTTGCTTTCTGGGTCTATTTCTTCGACGATTAAAGTGTCTGCCTCCTGTTTACGCAGACTGAGATGAAATCCCCGCACTCGAATCTCGACGGGATCCCCCAAAGGTGCGACGCGAATAACGGTAAACTCTGTCCCCGGAGTTAATCCCATTGATAACAATTTTCCTTTGTATCCGCGCAATGCTCGGTCATAACCGACAACTTTACCCGCTTTTCCTATGGGTATCTCCCGCAGAAATGTTCTTACTTCAGGTAGGTCTTTTTTGGGTTCCAGTTTTTTCGGTTGAATGTCACTAACGAGGATTTTTTCGGCCATTTCCGCCCCGATACCGATACGATTGTCTTGAATGCCAATTAAAACCGATCCCCTCGGTTGGGAGCTAATTACCTGTAATTGAATGCCGGGGTTTAATCCCATACCTAGGAGTCGATTGATTCCTCCTGTCCCCTGAAATCCCACTAACCAGACGGTTTTTCCCATTTCCACTTGTGCGAGGGGATAGGTGGCTGTTAGATCAGTATCCATGGAGCTAGTACGTTCTGAGGCTGCCTCTGTACCACCCCAAGGAGAAAATTGGGCTTTATTTGGCGATTTTTCTGGGTCTTCTGGTTCATTAGGTCTAATTTTATCGTCCATGCTTTTCTTATCTCCAAAGGTAAAGAAGGTCTTTCATTCAAGAGTGATAATAATTCCTTGATAGCTCATCGAGTTTACTGAAGTAGCCAAAGGGTGAGAACTGCACTACTGTCAGCCTCAGTCAACGGTTTTGAAACTGTCTAAGACTTGCGATCGCTAAAAATAAATGCTAATTATTCTCAATTACCAGTCTAATCTAAAAGGGGAGACAGGAACGAAAAATATTTCTTTAAAAAAGTCACCAGTCTCCAGTAAATGGCGATCGCTGAGAGACGAAAATCTTCTTAATGCCGAAAACTTGTTAGTTATCTTGTACTAAATTCGCTATAATGCGAAAAGGTATATTTATACTACAAACTTAATGATCAGCTATAGCGTTTTTCAGTCTGCTGAGGTACAAAAGTTATGGGTTTTAGGCAAAAGGCAAGAGGCAAAAGGCAAAAGGGAAGAAAAACAAGTGTACCTCACTAGCTTAGGAAACGCTATAATATGATTGACGAATTTGAAAGAGAAGGTTACTGGTGGCTCCCTGAACACCCAGAAAAACGAGTAATTGGTAAACTTTCCCATAAACTTAATCAACGTTTAGTTTTAAATATTGATGATACTTTCAACACTTTAGCCCCGCTATTGTCCTGGTTTCCTTATGGATTAAAATCACAAGCAACCCTGATTTATGGACTTATCGATGGAAAAGTTGTCGGCCTTTTTAACTGTGATATCCAGACAACAAAAATAGGAGAAAATCTGGTGAATTTGCAAGTAAATCCCGAAATGCTTTTGTATAATATATATTTTCAGAACAATGATTTTTTAAATAAGGAAGACTTGAACAAATTTCAAAAATTAAGAGTTGATTTTTCTTCTTTAAATGAATGGGTAAAAATTAGTCCTTTAGATATGAAAAGTGAAATTTCATCCACTGGAGAAATTAAGCAAGTCAAGGTTACTTACGAACAATTGCCAAATATTAAGCTAGGAGTAATCAAAGAACTGGAACTGAGTATCTATTTTGTCCCGATTTTTAATCTTAGCTCCACTGAAAGTGCTGATATTAAATATATAATTGGTCTTGAGATTGTCAATAAAAACTCAAGCAGTTTAGAAGATTGTAAAAACTTAGTTATCCAATTTCGTGATTTTCTTAGCTTTGCTACTTATTCTTCTAATCAAATTGTTTCAGTTCACGCTAGACATGATAAAAATGATAGCCAATACCCAGATAAAATGACTCCGATTGAAATTATATGGAATGAAAGAAAACTGTCAAAAAATTCCGATTATGTCCATCATCGGTCAAAAATGCTGTTAACTTATGATAATGTTAAAGATGATTTGGAAAAAATTTTTCAAAACTGGATAGATAAGCGAGAGAAATTTAAAATTGTCTTTCAGGAACTATTAATAAATATTTATAATCCAGAATTGTATCTGGAATATAAATTTCTGAATATTGTGCAAGCGTTGGAGATATATCATAAACAAACTCAAAAAGGAAAACATAAAATCGAATATATGTCTCAAGATAGTTATCAAAATGGCATTTATCAAAAACTTCGCGAAGTTATTCAAAATTATCCTATGGAAGAAGATTTCAAAAGGTTTTTAGATGGGAAAGTTAAATACTTGTTTAAAGTTGAGAAGAATCTAAAGGATAGACTGAGAGATATTATAGATAATATTTCCTATTTGTTCGTTGAGAACAATGACGCTAGTAAACAAAGCTTTGCTGATACTTTCAACTCACAAGATGATAGTTTATTCTCTAGGATAACCCAAGATCAAAATGAGTTAGATAAATTTCTTACGCGAGTAGTTTATATTAGAAATAACTTAATAGTTCACCCAGACAAGGAAATCAAAATAAAAAATCAAGAACTCTATGATCTTTTGTGTACCGTAACTTTAATATTACAAACTTGTTTACTGATAGAAATCGAAGTTTCAAACAACACCATTAAAGCTATTATTAAAAATAGAATGCGGAACCAAAATGAATGGCTTGGAGAGGATAAGTATAATTAAGCTAAGAAAATAGCTTACCTCTTATTTGTTGATGAGTGAAGGTGAATATAGCTTTTCTCATCAAGAGGAAGTGTAACCTGATTGGGTAAGTAAAACTTCCCACCTCACCAATAAGATAACTGCTATATAGTTAAAATTGACAACTTAGGTTAAGATG